>NZ_BAABMI010000040.1:0-54245 GCF_054785195.1 Secundilactobacillus muriivasis
GGCTTAACTTCGAGGTTTGAGACCGCCCTTTGGCTCAGACCGGCCCCACAGCAGGAACCTAGCCGCTGACCGGAATCAACAGTTTAAGCAAATCACCGCACTTCACAAACTGAACAGCATAATGCTTACGCTGGACACAAACGTAAGCATCAACGCAAAAGCTCCGGCTGGTTCAAGGTTCAAACCAGCCGGAGCTTTGCGTTAGCATCACGTATCGTTAGTGCTGATAGTGTTACTTTTCAGCTTTTAAAGCTGCGAAACGGTCTTTGGTAGCTTGGAGCTTGGCTTCGTTATCAGCTTGTTTTTGGCGTTCGCTCTCAACCACGTCGGCTGGGGCGTTGGCCACGAAGCGTTCGTTACTAAGTTTCTTCTTAGCACGATCGACTTCGCTTTCAAACTTCTTGATTTCCTTTTCAAGCCGGGCAGCTTCTTCGTCTAAGTCGACTAATTCAGCCAATGGTACGTAAACTTCGGCATCGCTGATGATCCCAGTCATGGCTAATTTCGGTGCGGCGATGTCGGCGCCAATTGTCAAGGCCTTTGGGTGAACGAACCGGTCAATGTAGTTCCGGTTAGTTTCGAACACGTGTTGTAAGTCCTTGTTGTCGGTCTTGATCAAGACGTCGATTTCAGATGACATTGGGGCGTTGGCTTCGGCCCGGATGTTCCGAACAGCTTTGATCAACTCGATCAAGTTGGCCATTTGGGCTTCGGCTTGGTCGTTTGCGAATTCGGCGTGGGTCTCTGGGTATTTGGCAACCACTAAAGAGTCCCCAACATGTGGCATCGTTAACCAAATCTTTTCGGTCACGAATGGCATGATTGGGTGTAGCAAACGCAAGGTTTGATCCAAGACGTAAGCCAGCACGTTACGGGTGTTGTCCTTAGCTTGTTCATCGTCACCGTTTAAGGTTTCCTTACTCATTTCGATGTACCAGTCACAGAAATCGTTCCAAATGAAGTCGTATAAGGCTCGACCAGCTTCACCGAAGTTAAACTTGTCGAACTGTTCAGTAACTTGAGCAACCAACTTGTTCAAGCGACTGAGGATCCAGCGATCAGCTAAGTCCCATTCACTTTCAGCTGGTAACTTCGGCTGCTTCATGTCACCAAGGTTCATGATGACGTAACGACTAGCGTTCCAGATCTTGTTGATGAAGTTCCAAGCAGCGTCCATCTTCGTGTAAGTAAACCGGATATCTTGACCAGGCGTTGAGCCGTTTGACAAGAACCAACGAAGTGCATCGGCACCGTACTTGTCGATAACGTCCATTGGATCGATCCCGTTACCCAGTGATTTACTCATCTTGCGACCTTGTTCGTCACGAATCAACCCGTGCAATAACACGTGCTTGAATGGCCGACGACCAGTGAATTCAAGGCTTTGGAAGATCATCCGTGATACCCAGAAGAAGATGATATCGTAACCGGTAACTAACGTATCGGTTGGGAAATACCGCTTAAAATCAGGCGCATCCGTGTTTGGCCAACCCATCGTTGAAAATGGCCATAAGGCACTTGAGAACCACGTATCCAACACATCTTTATCCTGTTCCCAGTTTTCGATGTCCTTAGGTGGTTGTTCGTTAACGTAGATTTCACCGGTTTCTTTGTTGTACCAAGCTGGAATCTGATGACCCCACCAAAGTTGACGGGA
The DNA here is from genome assembly GCF_054785195.1 of Secundilactobacillus muriivasis. Taxonomy (NCBI): domain Bacteria; kingdom Bacillati; phylum Bacillota; class Bacilli; order Lactobacillales; family Lactobacillaceae; genus Secundilactobacillus; species Secundilactobacillus muriivasis. The sequence goes on from NZ_BAABMI010000040.1 coordinate 1,658, forward strand.
GATAACCCAATCATGAATGTTTTCCATCCATTGTGAAAAAGTCTTTTCGAACCGATCCGGCACGAAATCAACCTTGTCGTCAGTTTCTTGGTTCTTCAACGCTTGTTCAGCCAGTGGCTTCATCTTAACAAACCATTGCGTTGACAAGCGCGCTTCAACTTGAACCCCAGTCCGTTCTGAGTGACCAACCGAGTGAACGATTGGGTCGATGGCGATCATCAAGTCTTGGTCTTGGAGATCCTTAACCATGGCTTTCCGAGCTTCAAAGCGGTCCATACCTTCGTACTTACCGGCATTTTCGTTCATCGTGGCATCTTCGTTCATCGTGTTGATGCGTTCCAAGTTATGGCGGTTCCCAACTAAGAAGTCATTAGGGTCATGCGCTGGCGTGATCTTAACGGCCCCAGTCCCAAAGGCGGGATCGGCGTGTTGGTCACCAATGATTGGGATCTCACGGTCAGCTAATGGCAAGATAACTTTCTTACCGATAACGTCCTTGTACCGTTCATCCTTAGGGTTAACGGCAACGGCCGTATCACCCATCATGGTTTCAGGACGAGTAGTGGCAATTTCAATGTAATCCTTGCCGTCAAGGGTGGTTTCACCATCGGCAAACTTGTATTTGACGTGGTAGAAAGCCCCTTTATCGTCCTTGTGAATCACTTCAATATCAGACAAAGCAGTCCGCGCTTGTGGATCCCAGTTGATAATGTACTCGCCACGGTAGATCAAGCCCTTGTTGTAGAGTTGAACGAAGACCTTCTTAACGGCATCGGATAACCCTTCATCAAGCGTAAACCGTTCACGGGAGTAATCGAGTGATAGGCCTAACTTACCCCATTGGGTCTTAATGGTGTTGGCGTATTCGTCCTTCCATTCCCAGACCTTTTCAATGAACTTTTCACGACCAAGGTCGTAACGGCTGATACCTTGTTCACGTAACTTGGCTTCAACCTTTGCTTGAGTGGCGATTCCGGCATGGTCCATCCCTGGTAACCATAACGTATCGAAGCCTTGCATCCGCTTTTGACGGATGATCATATCTTGTAACGTGGTATCCCAAGCATGGCCTAAATGCAGTTTCCCGGTAACATTAGGCGGTGGAATAACGATGGAATATGGATGGGCCTTCTTGTCCCCACTAGGCTTAAACAGCCCGTCTTCTAGCCATTCGTTGTAACGACCCGCTTCAACGGCTTGTGGATCGTACTTGGGTGGCATTTCATTTGATTGTTCACTCATTAAATCAACTTCCCTTCTTTAATTTGATTGCTATGTAAGAAAAAAGCATCTCGTCCTATCATCTAACAATAATAGGACGAAATGCTTCGCGGTACCACCTAAATTGGGCTTTTAACCCCTCTCAATAACAATCGGTAACGGATGTCACTCCGGTTTGGCTTACTATCAGTTCAGCCAAACAGCTCGCAAGCTACTGGTCGTGGGTTACCGGAAACTGTTTCAGCCAGGCAGTTTCTCTCTGAACGGTAAGGGGCACGACCCCTCTTGCTTCAAATGCTTATACACGCTATGATAGCCAATTTTTAGCTAAGCGTCAACTCTAGATGTTAATTTTTCTAATGCATCAAGGGCTGCTAGGTAATCTGGTTCATTTTTGATTTCAGAAACGATTTCTTCGTAGGTGATCACACCCTCAGCATCAGTAATGATGATCGCCCGAGCTAAATTACCTAACGTTGGTAAATACAAGTCCGTCGCGTAGCCAAATGACAGCTCTTCATCAGAAAGTACTTGGAGGTTTTGAACCCCTTCAGCAGCACACCAGTTCTTTTGTTCTTGAATGGTGTTGTTTGAAATCGTTACGAAAGTTGCGTCAGGATAGTGGTCAGCCTGCTGATTAAACTTTTTAGTTTGTAAACTGCAGACCGGCGTGTTCAAATCCGGCACGATTGACAACACAAGTGGCTTGCCGATCAGTTGTGCCATCTTAACCTTTTCGTTATCCGCATTAAACAGCTTAAACTTTGGTAATTGGTCCCCAACTTGTGGTGGAGTCCCTTCTAATTCAACTGGATCACCGTTAAACGTCACCTTCACAATGAACACACTCCTTGGTCATTTTGAGTTAAATTTAACTCGTTTTTGCCTGAAATGCAAGCCTTACGTGGTTTTTCTGCTGACTGTCGTTTGTGTCCAGCGTAAGTGTTGGGTGCGATTTGGGTGGCGGCTGTTTGTCATCGCTACGCTCGCCAAAGCCGCATGAAAACCGGCGCTCTCAGGCTACAAAATTCGGCGTCACTTAAACTGTTATTTCCAGGGTTCCTGAAGTTGTAAGAACTTGTCAACCACGCGCTTTCTGGCCACCACGCCGAATGGTGCTGCGCGAGACTGAGAGCTGCATGCAAGGCGACATCGGTAAACCCGCCAGGCCCGGGCGCCTTCACCGATGTCGCCTTGCACACTGCTCTCACCCCGTCTCGCTCCGCACACTTACGCTGGACACAAACGTAAGAGCACACAAAAAAGCCAACCAATATAATCATATCGGTCAGCTTCATCAAATCCGCGATTACAGTAATTCTGCAAACACGTCTTCTTGTTGGTTCATGTAGTTTTCGCCTGGCTTGATTTCAGTCACGGTAATGCCGTTAATGGCTTCGGCCATCAACGCGTCAACGTCGATCAGCTTTTCAAAGTTCCGGGTCTTTTCAAGGTCAGGCCGGGTCTTTGGTGCTGGTGGCGTAAAGATCGTACAGCAATCTTCAAATGGTAAAATTGACAGTTCATAAGTGTCAATTTGTTCCGCAATTTTGATGATTTCGGTCTTATCCATCGACACTAATGGCCGCAAGACTGGCATCGTGGTGACATCGTTGATTGCCATCATACTTTCAAGGGTCTGTGAGGCCACTTGACCAAGAGATTCACCGGTGAACACACCCTTATCACCCCGGGAAGCGGCAATCGCAGCGGTGATGCGTAACATCATCCGCCGTTGGATGGTCATCAGGTAACCTTCAGGCACCTTTTCCTTGATTTCTTCTTGAACTTTCGTAAATGGCACTTGGATAAACTGGATACTACCAGCAAAGCCAGCCACTTTCGACGTTAAGTCCTTGGTTTTAGCCAAGGCTTGTTCACTGGTATATGGCGGACTGAAGAAGTGCACCATATCCAGCTTAACGCCCCGTTTCATGCCAAGGTAAGCTGCTACTGGTGAATCGATCCCACCAGAGATCATCATCGCAGCCTTACCACCAGTCCCAACGGGTAATCCGCCAGCGCCAGGAATCGTTTCGCTACTGAGGAAGATTCCGTTTAGGCGAACTTCCACTCGTAGCGTAATGTCTGGGTGCTTCATCTTTACTTGAATGCCAGGGATGTTAGTCAGGATGTGGCCACCCAGCTTATCATTGATTTCGTTGGTATCAAATTCAAACCGGTGATCTTGACGTTTCGTGTTGATCTTAAACGTCATGCCTGGTTCAAATTGAGCCTGAATCATCTTGAGCGCCATGTCTTTAACAGCGTCAAAATCCTTTTCCAGTTTAACAACTGGTGAAAAGTTTTCGATCCCGAAAACGCCCTTTAACCGCTCAATCACGGGGGTTGAATCGGTGCCGTTTAGTTCAACGTGCAACCGGTCGTGTTGGGCATGGATCTCTAAGTCTTCAAACTCATGCAGACTGCGACGAACGTTGCGACCAAGCACCCGGATAAAGTCCTTCCGGTTCTTGCCCTTGGTCGACAACTCGCCGTAGCGAACCATGATTTCAGAATATTGCATACTAGGCCTCCTTAATCGCTAAGTTTCTTGAATTGGTCGTAGAGTTGGTCAAATACTTTGATAAATTCATCGGCTTCCGCCAACGTGTTGTGCTCATCCAAAGAGATTCGAACTGCACTGGTTGCTAACGATTCAGGAACCGCCATCGCCGTTAACGTGCTTGAAGCCAAGTGCTTCTTCGATGAGCAAGCACTGGTCGTTGAAATATAAATATCATGCTCTTCAAACGCATGGACAATGGTTTCACCCCGCACACCTGAAATCGCAAAGCAGAGAATGTGTGGCGCAAAGCCATTATTAATTTCAGAAAAAGTGGTCACAAGTGGGAATTGACTCACGTGATCAAAAATCCGTTTTTTAATTTCGGCTTGCCGGGCAACCTTTTTAGGTTCGTCATTTAACAACAACCGTAATGCTTTGGCCATTGCCGCAATAGCGGGTAAGTTTTCAGTCCCGCTCCGCAGGTTACGCTCTTGACCACCACCGGTTAACAGTGGTGCAATCTTGCGGCCACGACGCGCATAAATAAACCCGATACCCCGAGGGCCGTGGAACTTGTGCCCTGAGAAGGTCACGAAGTCCACCCGATCGTTCATCACGAGCTTTTGAATACCTTTACCGATCCCCTGAACGGCATCGATATGGAAGTGAATCTTCGGATAGTCTTTTAACACATCCGCCACTTCGGCTAAGGGCTGAATCGTCCCGATCTCATTGTTGACCGCCATGACGGACACTAGAATCGTGGTTGGTCGGATAGCGGCCTTCAAATCAGCGATTGAGATGCGACCATGTTCATCAACGGGCAGGTACGTCACTTCAAACCCAAGTTGCTTTAACTGCTCCATTGAGTTATGAATGGCGTCGTGTTCGACCGCCGTTGTAATCAAATGGTTACCAAACGCCCGCTTTTCGATTGCAGTTCCCTTAACGACCCAGTTATCACCCTCAGTACCACCACTGGTAAAGAGAATTTCACTCTGAGAAACGCTTAATAGATCGGCAATTTGCTTACGAGACTGTTCCAACAGGTTAAACGCCTGTTCACCAAATTTGTGCAGACTAGAAGGGTTCCCCCAAATCTGATGGCTTACCTTATCGTAAGTATCCACCACTTCGGGAGCCGCTTGCGTTGTTGCACTATTATCAAAATAGATCATGTTATATCTGAGCCTCTTTATTTTAAATTGGTTCGACTCCAATTAAAAGTGTTTCCATTATAACAGAAAACGACTGATAGACAAGCGAGATTGATTGGGTTGCCAGCAAAAAAGCGGTACCAAGCAGCCCCTTTCAAGGCGCTTGATACCGCGTGTGTCAACTACGCTTCTTCGTTTGAAGGCGTGGTCGTTTGTTTATTTTGATAATATTGATCTTCTAGTCGTTTGTATGAACCAGGTTCAACTTGATCCAACACCGTTGCAATCGTTTCTAAACTCTTGGCATAGTCAAAATCGTTATCAAATAACTGTTGGGCTTTTTGACTCGCTTCAGCAACTTCGGCATGCGTCAACCGGTAGCGGTTCGCGTACTGAATCAGCTGTTCAGCCAGTAACGCGCTGTCCACCAAATCGTCGGTCTTTTCAGTTAAGATGTCCAGATCTGATTGAATCATGATCAACTGTTTCGTAATATCTTCCATGTTGATTTGGACTTGGTTGATATTTTCGTTTAGTTTCTTGATTTCATCACTGACGACCATGTAGTAATCTTGATAAGCCTTGCTGGCGCCTGGTAAGTTCAAGTTTTCAACTTGGCGCTTGATACTGTGCATCTCGAATTCAAATTGCTGCAAGGTTTCGCGAGCCTGTTGTTCTTCCTTGGCCAACCCCGCAACACTATCGTTGATTTCTTGCTGTTGCTGTTCGATCTGCGTCATTTCTTGCTTTTGTTTTTCTTGACGGCTAACAACCTGGGTCATTACCGCCGTTTGATCGTGCATCCGTTCAACGTCACTTTGATAGTCGCCTTCAATGGTTCGAAGCTGTTCCCGGAAACCACGGGCCGTTTCTAATTCTTGGTGATCCAAGGTGTAATTGAGGTTGAGCCGTTCCAGTTCCCGTAATAGCAAACTATTTTGGTTCTTGGCATGAGCGATGAACTTCGCTAAGTAATCTAAGTTAGCTTCGGCTTTAGGTTTCGCATTCATTTCTTGTTCCATCAAATCATAGAAGTGATCGATCTTAGTCGCAATCGCCGTATCATTTTGCGAAACCGTATCTAAATCTAAGTCGCCAAGCGCCGTCTTGCTGGTAGCAACCTGATCCGTCAACGCGTTGATTTGCTCTGACAAATCAGCCTCTGGGTATTTGTACCCCTCTGCCGTTAAGGTTTGTTCACCCTGTTGTAATTCGCGAATCTGATCAGGAAATTGGGTTTCAATATTCTTGAATAATGGCGGAATCTGTTGAATCATTTCTTCTAATCGATCCGTATCGCGTTGCAATTGGGCCAATAACTCGGCCGCCTTTTCGTGATCGCCTTGACTCGTTAGTTCGCGGAAGTGGTCATTGTCATCCTCTAGTTGCGCCAATTGACCTTCCAAACCGTCAATCGCTGGCCCGTACATGAAGTTCTTGGCCAGCAACGTTTTGCGTAATGATTGATACTTGCCTTCCAATGACTTAACCGCTTCTTTATGTTGCGTGTCTAAATCCTTCAGCGATTTAACCTGCGCCTGTAACTCATCAATGGCTTGTTGGGCAACTTTCAATGATTCATTTGCCTTGCCAACGGCCTGTTGAGCAGCAAATACGTGGTACTGCTTAGCTGCTGTGATGGCTTGACTAGTTTGCTTAGCTAATCGTGGTAACCGATTATCCGTCAATTCCTGAAAATCAGTTACGAGTGCCTTCACCTGTTCCAGCGTCTTACCAGTAAGGCTCATCCGCTTCACCTGATCCACGGCCTGCACAAGCTGGTCAATGTCTAAGGCCTGACGCTTTTGATCGACCGCCTTTAGTTTTCTGATCAAAACCTGTTGATAGATCAAAACACCGGCGTAAATAACAATTGCTAGAATAATGATCCCGATAAGCACCCTAAACATCTAATCCCCGTCCTTCATATCTAAAATACACACTATGTATATGAGTAATTATGATTGCTTTTTAATCTGCTAGCCATTAAAATCTATGCTAGCTTAAATTATAGCATACCTAGTGAAAAGGCTTCACCGTAAATTTGAAGTTTTAATTCATCTTTAGATAAGGAGATTAACACATGTCTGAAACTACCCCAGCAACTTCCTTGCTTAACCAGCAACTTGACGCCCTTTTATACAATGAACACAACTTGATTGCGAACCTGTCTAACGCATCAGCTTTGTTGAATCAATCCCTGGCGGATTTGAACTGGGCAGGGTTTTATCTGTATCAAGAAGCAGACGATGAACTCCTTTTAGGACCATTTCAAGGTAACGTCGCCTGTGTGCACATTCAAAACGGCGCTGGCGTCTGCGGAACAGCGTTTCAAACGCAAACCACGCAAGTCGTTAAAAACGTCCACGAATTTCCCGGTCACATCGCCTGTGATTCGGCCAGCAATTCTGAAATCGTGGTGCCATTGACCAAAAACGGGGTCAAAATCGGCGTTATGGATATTGATTCGCCATCCCTAGGTCGTTTCGACGATAACGATCGTCAAGAACTTGAACAATTTGCCGAGATTCTGCTCAAACATATTGACATCGCCTAGCGATTCGCGATATACTGGCATTTGTGTAAAATAATGCAGCGGTGAGCGGTAAGCTCGTCAACAGATCACTGCCAATTGGTGGTTCAGCTAGTAACCTGCAGCTGCACAAGGCGAACACTGCAAAGGGATCTGCACGAATATCAAACTCACGTTAGATTATTTTACTCCAACTAAAATTATTGGAGGAACCAATTTATGTCACGTTATACAGGTCCAAGCTGGCGCATTTCTCGTCGTCTTGGTGTTTCACTTTCAGGTACTGGTAAGGAATTAGCTCGTCGTCCATTCGCTCCTGGCGAACACGGCCAAGGCCGTCGTCAAAAGTTGTCTGAATACGGTACGCAACTTCGCGAAAAGCAAAAGTTACGGTTCACTTACGGTATGACTGAACGTCAATTCCACAACTTATTCGTTCGCGCCGGCAAGATCCGCGAAGGTAAGCATGGTGTTAACTTCATGATCTTACTCGAACGTCGTCTTGACAACGTTGTTTACCGTTTAGGTTTGGCTACTACTCGTCGCCAAGCTCGTCAATTGGTAAACCACGGCCACATCACTGTTGATGGCAAGCGTCTTGACATTCCTTCATACGAAGTTAAGCCTGGTCAAGTGATCAGCGTTCGTGAAAAGTCAAAGGACATGCAAATCATCAAGGATGCCGTTGAAGCCGTTGTTGGTCGTCCTCAATACGTTGAATTCGATGCTGATAAGCTCGAAGGTAAGCTTGTTCGTTTACCACAACGTGAAGAAATGGATGCAGAAATCGACGAATCACTTATCGTTGAATACTACAACCGTTAATATTTCCGTTAATATTTCGGTTTTCACAAAAAAAGATGCATACCCGCGGGTGTGCATCTTTTTTTGTGTAGATTTGCGTAACTTACGCTTGTGTCCAGCGTAAGCGTTGGGTGAATTTTGTGCGAAGGCTGTTTGTCATCGCTTCGCTCGCCAAAGCCGCACGAAAACCGGCGCTCTCAGGCTACAAAATTCGGCGCCACTTAAACTGTCATTTCTAGGGTTCCTGAAGTTGTAGGAACTTGTCAACGACGCGCTTTCTGGCCACCACGCCGAATGGTGCTGCGCGAGACTGAGAGCTGCATGCAAGGCAACATCGGTAAAACCGCCAGGACCGGGCGCCTTCACCGATGTTACCTTGCACACTGCTCTCAACCCGTCTCGCTCCGCACACTATCGCTGGACACAAACGACAGTATCAACCTCAAAGATTCAACGTTTCATAAAACGGTGCCAGTTCCGCAAACGTCTGCAACAACGTTGCCCGTAATTGGTCCGGGTCATCAAAGATTGGCTCATTTTTGAACCATTGACGACCAACCAAAAAGTCAGCCTGTTTAACCGTCTGGTAATGTTCCAGTTGCTTTTCAAGGTTGCGCAACGTTAAGTCGGTGGCCGGTTTAGCCATATGGTTCTGGCTAATTTCATAAGTTGCCCCTAACGTTGTGAACTGTGGTAACATGCCCGCTAACACTGGCGTCAACCGTTGCCGTTCCTTGGCTTCGGCCAAAACAGCTAACCAGATGAATAACCGGTCATCCCAGAACCCCAGCATGATATGTGGTGCCATCTTATATCCGCGTGGATTACCACTAAACGCGATCCAGGTGTTCATTGGCGGATTCTTGAACCGGCGTAAATGCTTGGCAACGTGCCCGTAAACCGGCTTCGTTTGGCCCATCGTTTCAATAATTGCTGGCGCTAATGCCTCAAATTTCGGGTCGATCACCGACCGAACCTTGGCCAACCGCCCAGCCAGTGTTAAGTCATCAAACACCGCAAAGTCTTCTTGATTAAACATCTTAACCCACCCCATTCAACTTTTCTCTACCCATATGTTAAACTGAGTTAAGCTTAAAAGAAAGGATGTTCTGCAATGCCTGACAAAGATCAATTATCGTCTCACCTTGACAATGCCATGTATGGCCCCCAGTTACTCCATCCGGACGAACAACGCCACTACTTGGGCACTTTCCGGGAACGTGTGTCGCTGCTGATGACCTTCGAACAGGTTGCAGCGCAAGAATATCTCACTGCCTTCCAACGTGAATTGGCGGCGAACCCCACCTACCAAGTTATTTTTAACGGTCACGTTGGTCAGGGAAATCTGCGCGCCTACATTCGACTTGCGGCACAGTCCAACACTGCCTTTACCATCGTCCAAGATGATTTTTATGGTAACCAGCCCACGGACTCCGGTCTGGTTGTAGTCGCTAAAACCGCAATTAACGTTTACCCGATTGCGGTCGCTGAGAAGTATCCAACTACAGCTGAACCCACTACGCCGGCTCCTGATAAATCCGGTTGGCGCACGAAATTAAAGCATTTTTTTGGTCAATAACGACCTAATTTAGAAAAGAAAGAAGTCAAACTATGCCACAACCACTTGCCTATCGCATGCGCCCACAACGAATCGAAGACGTTGTGGGTCAGCAACACTTAGTGGGACCCGGCAAAATCATCGCCCGAATGGTTCAAGCTAAGATGCTGTCCTCGATGATTCTTTACGGACCACCTGGTACTGGGAAAACGAGTATCGCCAGTGCTATTGCGGGATCAACCAAGTACGCTTTTCGAAAACTAAACGCCGCCACCGACTCTAAGAAGGATCTTCAGGTCGTCGCCGAAGAAGCCAAAATGAGTGGGACGGTCATTTTATTGTTGGACGAAATCCACCGGTTGGATAAAACCAAACAGGATTTTCTTCTCCCCCACCTTGAGAACGGTCGCATCATTTTAATTGGTGCGACTACTGAAAATCCCTATATGAGTATCAACCCAGCCATTCGTAGCCGGACCCAAATTTTCGAGGTTAAGCCCCTCACTGCCGATGACATCAAAACGGCGATTGACCGGGCACTGACGGATACGACTAACGGCTTAGGCGATACCAATATCAAGCTCGAATCCGCCGCGGAAACCTTCCTGGCAACGGCCACCAACGGTGATCTCCGTAGTGCGTTGAATGGGCTTGAACTCGCCGCCAAATCAACTAATCCCGATGCCAATGGCACCATTAATTTAACGTTGCCGATCATTGAAGAATGCGTTCAAAAAAAGGCGTTTAGCCATGACAAAGACGGCGATGCCCACTACGATGTCATCTCGGCATTTCAAAAATCCATTCGAGGCAGCGACACCGATGCAGCGCTTCACTACCTCGCACGGCTCGTTACCGCTGGTGACTTGCCTTCGATTGCCCGCCGACTGACGGTGATTGCCTATGAAGATATCGGGTTAGCGAATCCGCCAGCCTGCGCACGGGTTGTTGAAGCCGTGACCGCGGCACAACGACTGGGTTTCCCAGAAGCGCGAATTCCACTGGCAGACGCCGTGATTGAACTCTGCCTATCACCTAAGTCGAACTCAGGTATGGCAGCTATCGACGCTGCCATGGCCGACATCGCTAAGGGCCACTATGGTGACATTCCCGCCCATTTGAAGGATGCGCATTACAAAGGGGCAGCGGATCTCGGTCATGGGGTCGGGTACGACTACCCCCACAACTTTAAAAACGACTGGGTCAAACAGCAATATCTGCCCGATAAGATCAAAGACGCGCAGTACTACGTGCCCAAACAAAACGGTAAATTTGAAACCGCGTTGGGCCAGCAATACGACCGACTTCGTTCAGCACAGCATCAAAACAAGCATTAGTCACAGTTCTAATCGCACGTTGCTTGAAAAATCCAATGCCCTATGCTAAGATTAACTCGAGTTCTAGGGTGTGCGCGTTGCCCACATACGTGTTTGCCGAACAATTATTGTTACATTGGGACTTGGGATAACTCTGTTGGATGACAGGCCTTTTCACTTGGTAGTTTGAAGGCAGATATACCCGTCCCACCTGCTTTTTGAGCGGGCCAAAACCTATCGGGCAAATTAACGGCACTATTAGATCTTTCAAAACGGCAACGTTTTGAGAGCTGGCTTACACCTTGTGAGTCAGCTTTTTTTATATTGAAAATGAGTTAGCGCGGAGCCTTCCGCCCTACTGGAGGTATTTTGTTTTGGTAATCAACATTTTAATGGTCATCTTTGTTTGTCTCGCCCTCTTTGTTGGCGGGTTCTTCCTGCGTCACCTACACAAACCCTTTCTGGTCTTTCACCCCGAAAGCAACCCGAACCTCTCAGGCGTTGTTAAATTCAGTGGTGTCTCCCTGATCATCGCCGGCTTAATTGCCGCAGCGGCAACGATTTCTCAAAATGATATCTTTATTTCAATCAGCTTATTGATCGTTGTGCTTGACGTGGTCGGGATCCAGCTCATGCTGATCACCTTCTTCCCAAAGAACCTGAAAAAATAAACTTGTAACCGGATTCGCCTTTTACTTTTTATTTTGCTGAAAATAACGTAAAATAGAGGTAACAAGTAGAGAGAGGTGAGTCATTATGCTACAACAATACAATCACATCTTAGTTCCCGTTGATGGATCATACGAAGCAGAATTAGCCTTTGAGAAAGCGGTTGCCGTTGCCAAACGAAACGACGCCGATTTACACTTAGTTCACGTTGTGGATACCCGGGCCTTCCAAAACATCTCGAGTTTCGATACAACGATGGTTGAAGAAGTGACCGATACGGCCAAGAAGACTTTGGACAAGTACATTCAACAAGCTAAAGACGATGGGGTTACCAGCGTTGACTACTCGATTGAATACGGTGCACCCAAGACCATCATTGCGCGCGATATGCCTAAAAAGCTCGATATCGACCTCATTATGATCGGTGCAACTGGCTTAAACGCCGTTGAACGTCTCTTGATCGGGTCAGTTACCGAATACGTTACCCGGACTGCCGTTTGCGACGTCCTCGTCGTTCGGACCGATCTTCAAAACAAGCCAGCTAAACAACTGGCTAAACGAGATTAATCTTTAATTTTTGAATTATTTTAGCGTTAATTAGTGATGAAAAGTCTCACTGCGATTATTTATTCGTAGTGAGGCTTTTTTGTGCTGTTGTTTGCTTACGTTTGTGTCCAGTGTAAGTGTTGGGTGCGATTTGGGTGTTGGCTGTTTGTCGTCGCTTCGCTCGCCAAAGCCGCATGAAAACCGGCGCTCTCAGTCAACAAAATTCGGCGCCACTTAAACTGTTATTTTCAGGGTTCCTGACATTGCAGGAACTTGTCAACCACGTGCTTTCTGGCCACCGCGCCGAATGGTGCTGCGCGAGACTGAGAGCTGCATGCAAGGCGACATCAGTAAACCCGCCAGGCCCGGGCGCCTTCACCGATGTCGCCTTGCACACTGCTCTCAACCCGTCTCGCTCCGCACACTATCGCTGGACACAAACGACAACAAAAAAAGCAGCCCACAACATTGCGCTGTGAACTGCTCTAAAATATCCAACTAAGGAACCACTTCAAACCCAGTATCCGGCCGAACACCAGAAACTTCATCATGCCGAAAACAGGACTGCAAATGATCATTCACCATCCCAGAAGCTTGCAATAACGCATAGCAGGTCTTCGGTCCAATTCGTTTGAAACCAAGTTGCTTCAATGTCTGGACCAAATCAGCCACAAACCACCCCGGCTGGAGCACGTCACCCTCACGCAATTGATGATCTAACGGGGTTTGATTGACCTGCTGCCACAATGTTTCACTTAGCTGCCACCCTAAATCATGTAAGCCGGTTAGCACCCGAGCGTTTTCAATCACCGCATCAATCTTAGCCCGATTTCGAATAATCGTCGGATCGGTATAAAGCGCTTTAATTTGCGGCACCGTAAAGTGGGCGATTCGTTCAGCATCAAATTGAGCGAACGCAGCTTTAAGTGCTGGTCGATAACGCAAGATAACCTGCCAGTTCAATCCAGCCTGAAAGACTTCCAGTGCTAAGTTTTCGAATAACTGCCGTTCATCTCGTACCGGCACGCCCCACTCTAAATCGTGATATCTCAATAGCTGTGGACTCTTTTCAGCCCACTGACATCGATGACTCATATTGATCAACTCCTTCGTAAGGTTACCTACGACATCGCTAGATCAACTGATTCAAAGCATTTTGTAAAATTGCCCAACTATACCGGTCAATTGACTGGCGATTAACTTGCTGTAGTCGATCGACCCGGTTCGTAATTTGGCCATCCGTTCCCAATACCCGCATCATCTGCATCTGATGAACCTTGTCTGGCGTCCACGTGAATACCGGTGCCCCAATTGAATGCGCCTGTTTCACCATCGCTTGATTTAACCCAATCACCTGCAGTGAGTAAAAATCAGCGGGTAAAATATAGCCGACAATCAAATTCGCATTTTGCTGTTTCAGTGCCAAAACCGTCTGATAACTCATCGTATGGATCAGCGCATGTTGCGCAATTAACCGGTTCCCATACTGAGAAACAAACCGCCGTACCATATCGTTAGAATCTTGCGGCGTGACTTTAATTTCCACCATCACTCGCTGTTGTGCTGCCTTAGCCGCCTTCAAGTAACTAGCTAACGTTGCTAATTTAGCCGATTTACCATTCACCACGACGTTTTCCTTTGCAAGGTGGGAATAGGTCAACTTTTGGATGCTACGCGACCCAGCGGCTTGTTTAGGCTTAATGCGCTGATCGTGGCTCACAACAAACTGACCATCCGCAGTTTCTTGAACATCGATCTCCACGAAATTGGGATGATGCTTAACCGTTTGTTGAAGTGCCGCAATCGAATTTGGCACACCGTTATGACCAACCACGCCGCGATGAGCAACCGTAACCGCTGGTGCTGCAACACCCCCAACGTTAAAGGCCTGAAAGCTAAACATTGCGATCAGCAACACCACTAACCCAGTTGGAAACCACGCCATCGTATGCAACGCGTCATCGCTATCGTCAAAATGCGGTAAAAATGCAGGCTGATCAAGCGCCTCCCACACCAAGGCAAACAAAAGGCCGCTCAAAATGACAAGCGATAATGCCACAAGGATAATCATCAAAATTAACCCCACCACGTGATTAACGGTATGCGATAGTGAAAGCGCAACTGTTCGATACCCCCACACAACTAACCGATCAATAATCACCAATGGAAGCCACAAGCTTAAAAATGGTCGCCAAAAGCGTCCCAGTAACTGCCACCACTTAACGGTTGAGACAGTGCAAAAATGACGCACAAGTTGGCGCAAGACCGCCATAAAGCCAATAACAATGCCAACATACACAATGACCAAGCCAACCGCAACAATTCGGCGTTGCAACACAACGAAATCAACTAGATGAGTTGGCAGCGTGAACAGGTTAATAATCGCGGCTGAAAACCCGGCAGCCCCAAACGGTAACCAGACGAGGATCAAAAGGAGTTCCATCCCAAATAACATCGGCCAAAGCCGCTTAAATCGTTGCCACGCGTTAAGAATCAATAAATCAGTTTGATTTACCGTCGCTTGGTCCACAGATAATGCGGTTAACACCAACGTTAATTCAAACGGTAAGCCAATCAAAAACAGCCCAGCTAAAACCAATTTTACACCAGCCAAACCGCTGTTAAGCATCATCGTTTGTAGTGACACTAATACCGCTAATAGGACGAGCCAGCCTAAGTTGACGGCTCTAATTTTTAATAATTGATAACTTGTCTGGAATAATCGTCGATAATAATTAATTTGCCTCATCTTCCCCTCGCTCATCACGAACATTGCCTTTCAGTGTCAGCTCAAGTCGCCAAAATGATAAAAAGACGAGTCACCATTCCGGTCACCCATCCTTTACCGTTACGCTAAAAAGTCAATTACGGACGTTAAATACTGCATGATCTTTCGGTTAAAATCGTGCCGGATGATCATTGCTTCAATCAACCGTCCCCGATTATAGATGCGGTTCCAGCCAGACTGACTCTCCTCCGATTGAATCACCACGAGCTGTTGTCGCCACCGCTTCAACTGAGTTAATAAGTAGTCAGCGTAAAGTTGATTCTTGTTAGTGATTCGAGCAAGGTACCCGGCCAATCGCTGTGGTTCGCCAAAAATCAAGGCACCATTTAGCTTCTTGTAGCGTTCGATCAACAGGGCCATTAAAAAGAGCTTATCCGCTCGCGTTAAGCGCTCACGTTCAGATAACTCGTCTAGTAAATTACCAATATGCGTATAGGTGTGTGCCCAACCGTTTTGACCAATAAAGCCGCGGGTATCCGTTTCTAAGAGGATGTACAGCGCTAATTGATCCACAACCTGGTTGACCAACTCATCCGTCAAGAAGTGATACCCGGCCCGGTCGGCGTAAAGCAACACCGATAAGAGGAGCACCGCAAATGACCGGCGATAAACGGCGTCATTTTCAGGCTCTAAAATGTGCGCAAATAGCACCGTGTCGCCCAATAAGTAGCGTACCAGCATCAGCATCTGCGAATTAGACAGTAGTCGCTGCTGAATCAGGTCGTTAAAGAGAAAGTACACCCCTTTATCCCGAATCCGGGCATCGGTTGAGCCAATATGTTGCACCAGCTTCATGACGTCAGCATCCTGAACGTTTTGCAACGTTTCATCTTGGATCTGCCCGTTTAGCTGTAACAGCAGTGCTCGAATACCATCATCGTCATCCGGTAAGTTGACCGCCGTGGCAGGTTCAGTCGGTACTGAATCCAACAACTGCTCAAAGCGTTGCCCTAACGATTGATACCGTTTGCCAGCGTTCACTTCTTCTCGTAGCGTGACTAACTGCGCTCTTAATTCATCGATTTGATTATCTACATTCACTCAAATTCGCTCCGTTTCCCAAACTATTAGTCTTATTCTAGCATGATTAGACCGGTGAGAGAAGCGGTATGACCGAACTCACCGTTACCTCACGCCATTTTAACCTTTAAAGTTCAAAGGGTCCCTTAATGCCAACCAACCGACACCAAGGGACCCTTCTCGATTTTAAATTACCGCGGGATTCGAAGCCGAAGTGTTAACCGATACGCGATGGCTAACATGACGATCGTGTAAATACTCCCCGAAATCATCGGCGCATACGCAATCATGTGACCTAGCTTTAAGTCTGGTTGCGCACCAACCATTAATAATAACAGGTTCCCCAACCATGTGAGTTTAAGGCTACTTTGCTGATTTAACAAGATCAGCACAAAGAGCAAAATAATCATCAAAATCGGCACTGCAACGATCATAATGATTTGACCACGCCGGCTAAACTGCCCTAAAACGCCGCCAATCACCATACCCGTTACCGCGACACACGCAATGAAAAGTAACGTAATCAGCAAGACCGATAAAATATCCGCAACCGAGTTACCAAAGTAGTGACCGTACAGACTCGAAAAGCCCATCAAGTAAGGCCCGTTTGGTGTCAACCACGCCTGAAACACGGCCCCATAAATCAAATTAATGGCTTCTCCCGCCAAAATAATCACACCAAGTGCGGCAACCTTCGTCTTAAAGTACGTCCGCCGACCAATCCCGTTTTGAATAAACAGCTTAAAGCCATCATAGGTAATCGCCCCCGACACGAACACAAACAACCCTAAGACCATTGACGTTAACTCAGATGGGAGGTAATCAGTGAACGAATAAACGTGGGCTTGTCCTAACAGGACGGATAACACAAACGGAAGTACCGCTATCAAGCAAAACGCCCAGAGATAGGTCCACCCCAACTGCTTAAAGTAGTTTTTTAACTGGTACGTAAACGCAACCTTTCCTCTCACTGGTTAACGACCTCCTGACTAGTTAAATAGATGAAGAGTTTTTGCAGGTCAAGGTGACTGATCGAAACCGTGTCTGGAATCTCACGTTGCTCATTAAGCTCACCATAGATGTAATCAACTCGCAATTTGCCCAGCGCTTCGTGACCGATCACGTTTAGGCCCGCCGTGTACGTCTGCACATCAGCAACCGGCCCCGTCACAGCAAGACCTAACTGACTAAGATGTTCAGCCGTATCGTTTACCGTCAGCTGACCGTTCTGTAGCACCAGCACCTGCTCCACCAAGTTGGCGATTTCTTCAATCAAATGCGTTGAAATCACAAACGTCCGCGGCCGCTCCGCATAGGTCTCCATCAAAAGACTATAGAACAGCTCCCGATGGTTGGCATCTAACCCCAAAGTCGGTTCATCTAAAAACACGTAGTCAACATCGACAGCCAGTGCAACGATCAACTTCAAAATTGACCGGTAACCCGTTGATAACTTATTAAACCGGGTTTTAGTATTTAACCCAAATTCATTCACCATCCGGTCAGCAAAGTCAAAATCGAAGCCTTGATACAACGCCGCGGTCGTCTTAAATACTTCATCAACCCGCATCCGTGGTGGATAAAGGTTGACTTCACTCATCAGGTACAACCGGTTCAACACCTGATCATTATTACTGATTGGCTGGCCCTCAATGGTCACCGTCCCCGCCGTTTGAGGGATCCGGTTCGCAATAATGTTAAACAGCGTGCTCTTACCGGCACCGTTACGACCCAGTAGCGCATAAATCGTTTCTGGTTTTAAGGTCAGGTTGATCCCATCTAAAACCGATTGTTGACCAAACCGTTTCGTTAACTGTTGAATCTCAATTGGTTTCACGATTGACTAAACCCCCTCTTCACCATGTCGATAATCGCTGTCTCGGTTAGCGTCAGTTTCTTGGCTTCGTTCACTAAATTAACGACGTAATCGTGATAAAATTCCGTCTGGCGTTTCTCACGAATCTTTTCAGGCGCGCCGCTCGTCACAAACATCCCGAGCCCACGCTTTTTTTCTAAAAATCCCGCCGTCACCAAAATATTCATGCCTTTTAGCACTGTGGCCGGATTAATGTGGAACTGTTTGGAAATTTCCGTTGTAGATGGTACCTGTTCACCCTCTTGAAAGCTCTGTAAGAAAATGGCTTCTTCGATCTGTTCAGCAACCTGGAGATACAACGGTTCAGTACTATCAAAATTAAACTGCATTTTGCACCACCCGATCTCTCACTTTACCCGGTTTTACTGTCAGTTAGCGTTAACGGTCGATTTTAACCTTTGGTAACACGATATGCTCGTACAGTAAAACGGTAATTACATAGTAAATCATATACAACAGACCGAAGATTGTAAATGGTAACCAGAGCTGATCGTACGGATCGACCATTAATAGTTTGAACATCTGCAGGCCAAATAGCACGTGGATGACCCCAACGATGGCTGGCAAAATGAACAGAACGAAGATTTCTTTTACGATCGACCGTCGTAAAACGGATTGCCGCGTCCCAATCTTATTAAGCATCTGGTAACGAATTTGATCACTCGCTGCCCCACTTAAAATCTTGAACATTAAGCAACTTGCTAACATGGCGAGAAAGGCAATGCCGAGGAAGAAGCCCATAAATTCAAAGCCACCAAAGAAGGTGATGCCCATGACCAATGTGCTGTAACTTCCGGGAAGGTCCATCACGGACTTGATGCCCGCATTAGCAACCAATTTCTTAAGGGCTGGTTGACTGGTCTTTAAGTTCTTCACTCGGAATACCGTTAATTGGTGGTTCACGCCGGCAATCTGCTTAAATTTCGTGGTCGAGACGACCTTGGCGATTTTTTGCCGTTGGGTCCCCGACTGGAGCATGTTAAGTGGACTGGAATCTCGCTGCAAGTCAGCAACCGCAATTCCGCTGAACTTAGGTGTTTTCAGTGCCTGTCGATTATCTGAGGCACCACCAATATCGTTTAAGCCCTTGTTCGTTTGAAGTGGCGTTTGTTTTAACTGTTCAGCATTGTAGTAAACCGTCGTTTTGGTTTCCTTTTGATCGTATTTAGCCTTCGTTTTCAAGTTCAATTGATCAATTGATTGTTGGGTCTTGGCACTCGGATCAACGAACGCCGCCGTGTAAGCTGAGTTGGTATTAGCCATCATATACACTTGACGGTTCATCCCGATCCCTACTGTAATGGCACCCAACGCCAACGCAAACAGGATCGAAACAATTGATAAGATTTTCGTGTAGTTTCGAATCCGGAAACTCAATTGCGCCAACGTAAAGTTACCCAACCCTTTAGTTGCCCATGAGGTTCGCTTCAATAACACCACTAACCATACGAAAATGGCGTTGAAGAGGAAGTAAGTCCCTAACACGATGGTGACTAACGCTAATGGAATCGCCATCAACTGTAATGTCTTCAAGTGACTCATTGCGTAGTAACCAACTGCCAACAACCCCAAGCCAACAATCACTTGAATCAATTGGCTCACTGGCTTTAACGTTGGCCGGTTTGGTTGACTATCGCCGTGTAACAGTGACAGCACCGGCGTCTTCGTTAACGAGATCCGGTTGATGATTCCGGCAATGAAGAACAACACGACGTACAGCACAATGGTCGTTACAAATGCTGGCATGTAAAAGGCCGCAAAATGCTGCAACTGGGTCTGCAATAACTTAGTCATCAAAAATGGCCCTAAGACCCCGGTCAGCGCACAACCCACAATGGCACCGATCACGCTGGCAATCGTTCCGATCACCATCGTTTCAACTAAAATCAATTGCCCGATTTTGGACTGTTTGGCGCCCAACATCATGAACAACCCATAGTCATGCCGCCGCATACTCATTAAAAACGAGTTGGCGTAGAAAATGTACACTAACGTAATGATCGTCAGCAACACGGCTCCAAATTGGAAAATAAATTGGGCCCCGGTCACCTGCGCATTGGCCTTCAAAAAACTCTGATTCGTGGCTAATGCTTCAAACATGTAAAAAATCGCACTCGAGATCACTAATCCAAAGAAGAGGACCACGTAATCTTTTAACCGGCTCTTGATCCCGGTAAATGCTAATTTGTTCAGCAAAATGATCCCTCCTATTGAAACGTGCCTAACGTGTCTAAGATTGATTGATAGAATGCTTGCCGTGATTGCTCACCGCGAACCAGCTCTTGACCAATTTGCCCGTCTTTGATAAACAAAATTCGTTGGCAATAACTGGCCGAGAACGGATCGTGGGTCACCAATAATACGGGAACGTGCTGTTCTTGGTTAACTTCGGTTAGCATCTCAAGTAAGTCTCGAGCACTCCCAGAATCCAAGGCCCCGGTTGGTTCATCACCGAACAAAATTGCTGGTTCTGACACCAACGCCCGAGCAGCGGCAACCCGTTGTTTTTGCCCACCGGAGATTTCCGTTGGGTATTTGTCTAAAATCGCTTCAATCGATAACTGACTTGCAACTTGGTCAACCTTAGGCTTAATCTTCTTGGCGCTGACGTTTTGTAATGACAGCGGCAACGCAATGTTTTCGGCATTCGTCAAATTCTCTAGTAGGTTAAAATCTTGGAAAATAAACCCAACTTGATGCGCCCGAAAATCGGCAACTTGATTACCCTTCAGGTTAGCGACGTTTTGCTGGTTAATCAAGACTTCGCCACTAGTTGGTTGGTCCAACGTTGCCAAAATATTAAGTAGCGTCGTCTTCCCAGAACCAGACGCCCCCATGATCCCCACAAACTCACCTGGTGCTACTTCAAAGGTGATGCCCTTCAACGCTTCATACTGCTTCTCACCAGGCTTACCATACGTCTTACGCAACGCTTTAACTGAAACAATTGGTGCCGTCATAATTGTATCCTCCATTTAGTTACTCACTTGGTTAATTACTTATGTAACTAACTATAAAGGTAGCGGTTTGAATTGTCAATATCCAGTTAGAAATTTACTCACGCTTGTGTCCAGCGTAAGCATGTTTAGTTTGTGAAGTGATTCTGGTTTTCTATAGTGGGAAGATGCCGCGAGAGGCTCCGGCGCTATGCGAGGCTGGAACGCAGTGGCGGGCCTACGAGCTAGGAATGGAAGAAAACCACTTCCATGCCGGATCTCTCCGGACCCGCGTATGACTAAGGCACTCGCACCTCGAACCCCACGAGGCACGACTGCCTAAGTCATACCGACACTGCTGAGCCTCGCGCGCCTCCGCCTCCCGCTACATAGTGCGCTGTCAGAAACTTAACTGCTAACTGCAATATTCTGAAGTTGACGAAAGTGCGTAATAGCGGCGTTGGATGGTAACTCGACAACTGCAGAAATGATTGTGGTCAATGTTCAGTAACTGCAACGGGTCAACGATTGAGTGATACTGTACTTCATCAGTTGAACGCCACGATAAGATGGAGGTAGGCAACTAGGTGTATGCTGTGTCGCGATGATTGGTGGTTGATGGCGGGGTTCCAGCAACCACCAATCATCGGGGACGAATTGAAGACTCGCATGGGTTTAGCGAGGCTTCAATTCGAGGGCTGAGACCGCCCTTTGGCTCAGGCCGGCCCCACAGCAGGAACCTAGTTGACTACCGGAATCGACAGTTCAAGCAAATCACCGCACTTCACAAACTGACAGCAAGATACTTACGCTGAACACAAACGATAGCAGACAACAAAAAACACCGCAGACTCTAGATCAGAATCTGCGGTGTTCATATTTACTTAAGCTTATTTGTAACTCTTAGCAGGTAATACGGCACCCTTGTAGTGGTTGTAGATCCACTTTTGTGTGCTCTTTGATTGCAAAGCCTTCATCAACTTCTTGATGGCTGGCTTCTTTTGGTCGCCCTTACGTACAGCAACGATGTTGACGTATGGTGAGGTCGACTTTTCAGTCACGATGGCATCCTTACGAGGATCCAAACCTGATTGAACGGCGTAGTTGGCGTTGATGAAGACCACGTCGCCTTCACCGTTCTTGTAGATACTTGGCATCAATTTTGGTTCGTAACTGTGCTTGAACTTCAAGTGCTTAGGGTTTGAAGTGACATCAGCGAAGGTTGCAGTAGTGATATCAATGCCCTTCTTGATCTTGATCAAACCGGCATCTTTCAAGATCGTCAATACCCGACCGTAATCAGAAACGTTTGAACTAACCAGAATGGTTGCGCCATCCTTAACGTCCTTCAAGTTCTTAACTTTCTTGGAGTAGGCTGAAATTGGTTCCAAGTGAACGCCACCGGCGCTAACCAAACTCCCCTTGTTTTCCTTGTTCCATTCAGCTAAGAATGGGATGTGTTGGAAGTAGTTGGCATCCAATTCCTTAGCAGCTAAAGCCTTGTTAGGCATTACGTAGTCTTGGAACACCTTGACCTTTAAGTTAACGCCTTCCTTTTTCAATTGTGGTTGCACGTGCTTCAAAATCTCAGCGTGAGGGACTGCTGAAGCCCCAACGGTGATCGTAGTTGTCTTAGAACTACTTGACTTGCTGTTACCACAGGCACCCAATACAACGGCCGTCGCTGCGACGCCCAAAATCCCTAATAATTTTTTCGAAAATTTCATAGCTAATTCCTCCCACAGAATAGTGTTGAACAATTTTATAGCGTTCGCTTGTCGATTCGGCGAACGAGAAAATCCCCAATGAATTGAAAGGCAAACACAATGATCACGATGATAATGGTTGCCACTAACACGATGGTATTGTTACTTGCTTGGAAACCGTCAATGTAGGCGAGGTTCCCTAACCCACCGGCACCAATCGCACCAGCCATTGCAGTGTAACCAATCAGTGAAATCGTTGTGACGGTTGCGCCGGAAACCAATGCTGGCATGCTTTCGGGTAATAACACCTTGTAAACGATCTGCCACTTCGTTGCGCCCATTGAATCGGCGGCTTCAATCACACCATGATCAATTTCATGGAACGCAATTTCAACCATCCGGGCGTAAAATGGTGCGGCGGAAACAACCAACGACGGCAGTGCGGCAGTCGGTCCAATAATCGTGCCAACCAGTCCTTTGGTGATTGGCAATAATAGCATGATCAAGATGATAAATGGAATTGACCGGAACACGTTGACTAAGAATGAGACGACCCAGTTCAATGCCCGGACACCCGCACTATGGTTACCAGTTGTTTCGAATAGTAACAATCCAAGTAATAACCCTAAGATGGCAACCATGATCATGGATACAATGGTCATCCAAATGGTCTCCCAAGTGGCGGCCCCCATGGCACCCCAGTCAACCGTCTTAAACGCAAAGTATGAACCATTAGTCATGGTGGATCACCTCCGTTTCGACCCGCATCTTCTTCAGCAATTCAGTGGCGCCAGTTAGACTATCGGCGTCCCCAATTAATTGCAGATACAGCGTCCCAATAGCGCCCTCTTGCGTTTGGTGAATACTCCCTTCAATGATGCTAACTTGAAGTTCTGGGTATTGATGAATAATTTCTGACACGATTGGCAACTTAGCTTGATCGCCATGGAAGACCAGTTGAATGATCATCCCGTTTGGATAGCTCTTGATCAAGTCATCCACGATGATGTTGGTATCCGTCAATGATGGATCAACTTCTTCGTTCACGAAGCGCTTCGTAATCTCTTGTTTAGGATTGCGGAAGACTTCAAATACGGTTCCTTGTTCAACAACTTGACCAGCTTCCATGACGGCAACGTGATCACAAATTTTGCGAATCGCGTGCATTTCATGAGTGATCAAGACGATACTCAAGTTCAAGCGCTTATTGATTTCGAGCAACAAGTCGAGCACTTCATCCGTAGTTTGCGGATCCAAGGCGCTCGTGGCTTCATCTGAAATCAAAATTTCGGGATCATTGGCCAACGCCCGGGCAACCCCAACCCGTTGCTTTTGACCACCTGAAAGTTCTGATGGGTAAGCGTGCTCCCGGCCCTTCAATCCAACCAGTTCAACTAAGTTCTGTGCTTTT
Source organism: Secundilactobacillus muriivasis (assembly GCF_054785195.1). Lineage (NCBI taxonomy): Bacteria > Bacillati > Bacillota > Bacilli > Lactobacillales > Lactobacillaceae > Secundilactobacillus > Secundilactobacillus muriivasis. Next base: position 25,708 of record NZ_BAABMI010000040.1, read on the forward strand.
TCAAGCCGTTCTTTGCGTGGTACCCCCGCAACTTCCAGCGGAAACATGATGTTTTGAATCACGGTCCGTGACCACAATAGGTTGAAGTGTTGGAAAATCATGCCAATTTTTTGGCGCTTTTGTCGAAGTGCCGACCCACTCAAGGTCGACATTTTATCGCCGTTAATATCAATTTCACCAGTCGTTGGTGTTTCTAGGCCGTTGAGCATCCGCACCAAGGTACTTTTCCCGGCGCCAGAGTAACCCACGATACCGTAAATTTCACCATCCTCAATGGTGAGGTTCACATCGGAAACGGCGGTTAAATCGCCTTCCTTCGTGTTAAACGTCTTCGTCACGTCTTTAAATTCAATCACGGTAAGTTGCCCCCTGCTTCGTTCGTTTAACTAAAAAAGCTCCGTCCAATCAAACACTAGGTTTGATTAAGGACGAAGCTTGTCGTGTACCACCTTAAATTCGTTACGGTCTCACAACCGTAACCTCTAAGAGTCAATGAAGACTCAACGCGATATTGGACGTTAGCCAGTCATGGTTTGCCGTAGCTCACCACCACCCGTTAGTACAAGACCATCTTCAATCGTGCGCACCCTGTTCCTTTTCAGCCACCGGAACTCTCTGTCGAGGGTCGTTCACATCTACTCATCTTGCCGGAGTATTTTGAATCAATGCCCAAAGTATACCTAGCTCACATGAGAATGTCAAGCGCCGATTAACAGGTAATTTTAATGGAATCCCAATTATGCGGGTTGAACATCAACTAACCAAGCATCCGCTTCGGCTTCGCCGTTCAACGCGTCAAAGTCGTTATCTAATTGTGGGTTCACGGCAACAATCTTGCCACTCACTGGGCTGTCAATGTCGGAAACGGCCTTTTCAGCCTCAACACTCATTAACGTTTTGCCAGCGGTAACTTGATCCCCGACGCTTGGTAAGTTTGCAAACTTGATGCTCCCAAGTTCATCTTGGCCCGCCTTGGTTAAACCAACACGTGTTTTGCCATCGATTTCCTTAGTCCAAAAATAAGTTGCTTCATTCATACCTTTCACCTCATACCAATTATTTGGCTCCGTTATTCGAAGTCATCGTTACGACTAAACATGTAACTCTTATAATGATAACGCATCGACATGATTAAGCCAATCCCAATCATGTTCCCAATTAGGGCGGACCCCCCTTGACTCACAAATGGTAAGGGAATCCCGGTCAGTGGTAGCAAGCCAATATTCATGCCAATATTTTCAAAGGTATGGAACAAAATCATCATGATAATTCCAGTTGAAATATAGGCGTAAAAGACGTTCTTGGTATCAAACGTCACCCGAATCATTTGGTAAATCAGCAGCAAGTACAACAGAATCAGGATACAGCCACCGATAAAGCCAAAGTTTTCGCCAATGACGGAGAAAATCATATCAGATTCACGCACGGGCACGTACACCTTCGAGACGTTAAAGCCAGTCCCAAAGACGCCCCCTGAACCAATCGCCTTCATACTCTGCCAGAGTTGGTAACCCTGATCAGACGTGTTACTTGCCGGGTTCAGCCAGGTATCAATCCGTGAAAATTGGTAAGCTTGAAAGCCGATGTGTTCCAGAATCGTTCGACCCCAAGTCGTTGTGACTAACGTTAACGCCGTCCCACCGACACCGCCGATGAGGACAACTGCTGGTACGATGATTTTCCACGTGATGCCAGAAATCAGGGCAATCCCACCAACGATGGCGAAGAACACCAGCATCGTCCCAAAGTCATTTTGCAACTTCAACAGTACTGCAACGGGTAACGTCCATAAAATCAACTTGCCCAGCAGCAGCCAATCGGAGTGCAGCGTGTGCTCGAAGAACGTATGGTTATGATCACTCACCACCCGAGCCAGCATCAAAATAAAGGCTGGCTTCATGACTTCAGATGGCTGAAACGTCAGCGGTCCAATCGCAAACCACGATTTAGCCCCAGTAGAGGCGGCGTAGGTTCGACTATAAAAGACCAGCACGGCCGCTAGGAGAAATACCCCCAGCCAGTAAGCAATCGGGGCCACCTTCCACAGCTGTTCGGAATCAAACTGCATGATCACCAAAATGGCGACCGATCCAATAATGTACCACACTAACTGAGAAAAAATCAGTGACCACACACTGGTGGCACTGGAATCATGTGAGGCAGCCACGTAAATCGACGCTAACCCGATCAATGCCAGCATCAGGACGCAAAAAATAACCCCGTAATCGATTCGTGATTCACCGTCGTCTGTTTCTCGACGTTCGTTCACATCACGTCCTCCTCTCTTATTCAATTTTATTATAACGGTCACCGTTGAGAAGTCATGGCCAAACGAATGGCCTTTAGTGTTTTTTAAACTCCACTCACGGTGTTAGCCATTAATGGTGTAAATTGTAGGCTTGAATCAGATATTCAACGCCTTCATCTTGTGACTTGACCTTAACTGGCCGGTCGTCACCAACTTGGGCTTCAAAACCCTTTTCAGTGGTTTGGATCGTACCCACAACTTGATCCTTAATGGATACTTGGAGGGCATCAGCGCCGTTAAGCGTAATTTCATCAATTGCAACTTCAACTGGTTGTTTTTTCTTGGACATACTTAACTCCTTTAGGTCATTTAATTTAATTAGCAGGTACCAAAATAAAAGTAGTCACCAGGACTACTTCAGGTTCATTTGCCGCCGGTATTCCGCTTCAGCCTGCTTATTACGTCGTAGGCTAAAGTGGTCGGGTACAGGATCGTACCCACCCCGGACGAACGGGTTACACCGAATAATGCGCGCAACCCCCATTAACGTCCCCTTCACAGCGCCGTGTTTTTCTAACGCAATCAGGGTATATCGTGAACACGTTGGCGAATAGCGACACGATGGTGGAAATAACGGTGAGATCCATCGTTGATATCCGCGAACGAGCATCATTAATAATTGTTTCAAATTTAAATTCCTTTAGTCACGCCGGTTCCGCTTTTTAGAGGTGGCGTCCATGTGCTCGAGTAAGATTCCCGCACCCTTGGCCACGTTATCTAGCGGACTTTCAGCAATCATGACGGGCACTTTTAACTGTTCGATGAAGAGCTTATCAATGCCCCGGAGGAGTGCGCCCCCACCAGTAAGCATGATCCCGCGATCAATAATATCGGAAGCCAATTCAGGAGGAACCGTTTCAAGCACTTCTTTAGCTGCTGCAACGATTTGAACCATAATGGCCCCAATTGCAGGTTGAATCTCAGCAGCTGTAATTTCAATTGACCGAGGCATCCCGGTGACTGAGTCACGGCCCCGAACTTCCATACTATCGGTATCGTTTTCTTCGAGATAGGCGGAACCAATCTTGATTTTGATGGTTTCAGCCGTGCGTTCACCAACTTGGAGGTTATGTGCCGTCTTCAAGTAATTGATAATGTTGACGTTCAGTTCATCACCGGCTACCCGGACTGACTTGCTGGCGACAATGTCACCTAATGATAAGACGGCAATGTCACTCGTCCCACCACCAATATCGATCACCATGTTCCCGCGAGGTTTGAAGATATCCATCCCCGCGCCAACGGCAGCCACTTTAGGTTCCTCTTCCAAGTAAACCTTGGCCCCGCCGGATTTTTCAGCAGCTTGAATAATTGCCCGCCGTTCAATTTCCGTAATGTTGGTTGGGGCACAGATCATAATGTTAGGCTTAGACAAAAAGCCCTTAACGTTAAGCTTGCTGATAAAATACGACAGCATACTTTCTGTAATATCAAAATCTGAGATAACCCCATCCTTCAATGGTCGGATCGCCCGAATATTACTAGGAGTCCGTCCTACCATCCGGTAAGCCTCTGAACCCACTGCTAATACCTGGTTCGTTTTTGTGTCAACTGCGACCACTGACGGCTCATTTAAAACAATACCCTTGCCGACTGCGTAAATTAGAACATTGGCAGTTCCTAAGTCAATACCAATATCTTTAGCCATCCTGCTTCATTCCTCCTGAACTTAATATCTCAACCGCTAATTATACCATATCCCGGGGTTGATAAGTATTTAGATCTGATAAAGAACGCCAGCAAAAAAGTTCGAGCGTGGGCGCCAGAAACGCTGACCACGCTCGAACTTTCAAACTAACGCTGTCGATCAATCATTTGCTTTCGACTTTAAAATAATTTCTTCTTGATCAGGTACGGAGACCCGTTCAACTTCAGCCCCTAGTGCTTGGAGCTTTTTGTGGAATTGGTAATAACCACGATCAAGGTACTTCAAGTTAGTCACTTGCGTATACCCGTTAGCCACTAAACCAGCCAAAACTAAGGCCGCGGCAGCTCGTAAATCAGTAGCAGCAACTTCAGCACCGTTAAATTCCGTTGGACCGTACAGGGCAACCGTTCGTCCCTCCACCTTAAAGTTAGCGTTCATCCGCCGTAACTCTTCAAGGTGCATAAAGCGGTTTTCAAACACCGTTTCAGTCAAGGTACTTGTCCCGTTGGCAGCCAACTGCAAGACCGTCATCTGTGGCTGCATATCCGTTGGGAACCCTGGATGTGGCAACGTTTTAACGTTCGTTGGCTTTAATTCCTTCGGTCCAATGACCCGAACACCAGCTTCATTTTCAATGACGGTAACACCCATTTCTTCCAACTTCGAAATCAAGGGCTTGTTGTGTTCTGAAATGGCGTTTTCAACTAAAACGTCACCATGGGTCAAGGCAGCACCGACCATGAAGGTCCCTGCTTCGATCCGATCTTGAACAACGTAGTGTGACGTGCCATGTAAAGCAGTGACGCCTTCGATCCGAATCGTTTCCGTTCCGGCACCGCGAACTTTAGCGCCCATTTTGTTCAAGACGTTTGCAAGGTCCACGATTTCAGGTTCCCGAGCAACGTTTTCAATCACCGTCGTCCCGGTTGCCATCGTTGCGGCCATTATAATGTTTTGGGTCGCACCCACACTTGGAAAATCAAGATAGATGTTAGTCCCAATCAATTCATCCGCCGTTGCTTCAATGTAACCATCGTGCTGGTTGATCGTTGCGCCCAAGGCTTCAAAACCCTTGAGATGTAGATCAACTGGCCGCGAACCAATGGCACAGCCACCAGGCATCGCCACTTGAGCATGACCGTAGCGCGCCAAAAGCGGCCCCATCACAACGATCGATGCTCGCATTTTTGACACGTATTCAAACGGTGCTTGGGTCGATAACTGTTTCGCCGCGTTCAAGCGAACTCGGTTATCAGCTTCGTCAAAATCAACGTCCACGTTTAAGAAACGTAACACGTTATTCATCGTGTAAACGTCAGATAGAATTGGAACGTTCGTTAAGACCATTTCGTCTTCTTGTGCCAGGATCGATGCAGCTAATATTGGTAAGACCGCGTTTTTAGCGCCTTCAATATGTACAGATCCTCTTAATTCATTACCACCATGAACAATAATCTTTTCCACTTGAATTCCCTCCACAGCTCCGGTTATTTAACCAGAAAAATTAAATTCCGGACATTATCAATAAAGTTTAGGAAAAATTCGCTGCAAGTATACCCTACCGTAACTGACAGCATCACAATTAGGACTCGCGCTTGACTAGGATACAGCCGCATTAAATTTTCAATGTGCAATTTTTGAATACTCCAAAAGGCCACGAAAATAAAAACAAAATGACTCACTAACGTCATTAGGGCCTGCGCTCCAATTGTTCGCATAAATTAACTTTCCTTTCTACATTACCAGTAAAATATAGCATACTTTGTTCACAATGTCGCCGATTCTATGTCATTTGTAATATTACGATTTTCATCACTGAATTGACTATCTGCGTTAAACTGGACAGTTGTCTGTTTTCAGTCTGATTTTCAATTATTAGGCGATTAGTGAACCTGGTAGTCAATTTCCGAACATTGCCGTTTGAGTCGTCACTGGTTGATCATTTTCTTATGGTTAATATAATCATAAAATTGATTTGATTGCGAACTTAGCGCTCTATTTTTTGATTGGCGGTTGCCGTTTCACAAAGTAAGCAAGTTGGGTAATTTGGCAATTCCATATTGCTATATTTAATATGCCATTTTTATATCGAATAACAATTACTTTGTGATTTGAACAAAATAGCCACAATCGCTGTTATATAGGCATTTATAGCGCGTTTTCGTTGAAATAACCGCTTTAATTTCACAATCTCTAAAAACATGTTATAGTCTAGGCGTCAACAAAATTTATTCACTTGCAGGAGCTGATCAACATGCTAAAAGAAGTTCACATGCCAAAACTGAGCCCGAAGTCCGATAGTTACTTTTTCGGGAAATGGGTCAAGCAACCTGGCGAGACCGTTAAGGCCGGTGACGTTCTATTTGAAGTTGAAACGGACAAGGTCATCAGTCAAGTTGAAAGCCAAGAAGACGGCATTCTCAAAAATCAAAAAGTCGCAACCGGCGATACAACGAACGTCGGTGATCTCGTTGCAACTATTGAAGTTGCTTAACCAATACTCACTGGAGGCTATTAACTATGACAACGCAACAATCGACACCAACTCACCAACCTAAACCAGACTGGCTCAAAGTCACGTACGACCAAAAGAAGGTCGATCAAATGAACGGTCTGCTTTCAGGGTTAAAATTAAACACCGTCTGTGCTGAGGCCAACTGTCCTAACTTAGGCGAATGCTTTGGGAGCGGGACTGCATCATTCATGATTCTTGGCCCTAACTGTACCCGGGCTTGTCGCTTCTGTGACGTCCCTCACGGCCACCCCAAGGAAGTTGACCTGTTCGAACCCCTAAGAGTCGCTCAGGCCACCAAAAAACTCGGTCTCAGCCACGTGGTCGTCACCAGTACTGACCGGGATGACTTACCAGATCTAGGCGCTGACCAATTCGTTCGCACGATCAACGCGCTTCGAGAATTGACACCAGAAACAACCATTGAAGTTCTGACCCCCGATTTTCAAGGTCGCGAAGATTGCTTAGACAAGGTGATTGCTGCCGGTCCCGATGTCTTTAACCACAACATGGAAACGGTACGCTCCATCACGCCTAAAGTACGGAACCGAGCAACTTATGATTGTTCCCTCGGGGTTCTCAAATACGTCCGTGAACACGCGCCAAAGGACATGTACGTCAAAACAGGGATCATGCTCGGCCTCGGCGAAACCGATGAGGAAGTTTACCAACTCATGGACGATTTACGCGCCGTTGACGTTGATTTCTTAACGATTGGTCAATACGTTCAACCAGGCCCAAAGAACTACCGCTTACGCGAATGGGTGCCAATGTCTCGCTACCAGCAATACTACAAAGAAGCGATGAAACGTCACTTCAAGTTCGTTGCCAGCTCCCCACTTGTTCGTAGCTCTTACAAGGCCAGAGAAGAGCTCGAAGCAGTTCAAGCGGTCACTAAATGATCACGATTCCGATCAAGTCGTTGGACGTTTATCATAACTTTGCCTTGGAGTACTATTTGATGACCGAAAAACGACCATCAGAACCCGTTTTACTCGTCTGGTCAACCACCCCAACGGTGATGCTGGGCAAATACCAAGAAGCCGCGGCTGAGCTCAATCAGGACTTCATTACCGAGCACCAGATCAACGTTGTTCGTCGACTCTCCGGTGGTGGTGCCATCTACACGGATCAGGGTGGCTGTCAGTTTACCTTGATCACACCAGATCGACACCACGACATTGACTTCACGTCTGGGTTGACCCTTGTCTGTGAAGCCTTAAAAATGATTGGGATTGATGCGCAAACCGACAGTCGAAACGATTTAAAGGTTGCTGGTCGCAAAGTATCTGGGAGCGCACAATATGTCACCCCTGGCTACCGATTGCACCATGGTAGTCTGCTATTCGATTCTAACCTTGATTGGATGGCACAAGCACTTCAAGTTGATCCCGTTAAGTTGAAAGCCAAACGGATTCAATCCGTTCATCAACGCACCATTAATTTAAAGGAACAGTGCCCCACTTGGTCGGCAACGATGTTCATTACCCGGTTAACGCAAGCGTTGATTACGCTAACCCGGGCAAAAACAAGGTCACTGAACGCTGAAGATGAGGCGCGAATTTCTGAAATTGCGGCCACTCAGTTTCATAATCAAAAGGTCATTTATGGTTCAACTCGATCATTTGACCATACGAATACCAGCTACATCACTGGTGCTGGGTTACTGCGGTTGCGCTATAACTTAGTCAACCAACGACTCTCAGATGTCCAACTATCCGGCGATTTCTTTAGTAATTTACCGACTGATCAACTAGAGCAAACCTTACAGGGCGTCACTTACACACCAACCGCAATTCAGGCTGCTTTAACCCCTGTCTTGCAAGCAACTCCCATTATGGGCATTACCACGGAAGAACTTGTAAACCAATTTTTTTAAACTGATTATGGAATATTTTTTTGAAAATATCAGGTTTAATTTTCAAATTTATCGAAAGCGCTATCATACATGTTAGCGTAAGTGTTTGGTGATTTGTTCGTGAAATGGTAAATTTGATTGATTATGATATTCGAATAAAAACAATAACTTTAACAATAAAACACGACAAGTAAACTATCGAGGTTGGTAGTTTGCCTGTCGTGTTTTCGTTTTGCTATCGCTTGCGTCCAGCGTAAATGTGCGGAGCGAGACGGGTTGAGAGCAGTGTGCAAGGCGACATCGGTGAAGGCGCCCGGGCCTGGCGAGTTTACCGATGTCGCCTTGCATGCAGCTCTCAGTCTCGCGCAGCACCATTCGGCGTGGTGGCCAGAAAGCGCGTGGTTGACAACTTCCTACAACTTCAAGAACCCCGGAAATAACAGTTCAAGTGGCGCCGAATTTTGTAGCCTGAGAGCGCCGGTTTTCGTGCGACTTTGGCGAGCGAAGCAATGACAAACAGCCGACACTCAAAACTGCACCCAACACTTACGCTGGACACAAACGTAAGTAAAATTCAAAAAGGGACCAGCGCAAATGCGCTGGTCCCTTTTCGCGTGGCAAGGATTACTTGCCAGCAACGTTAATTCGATTAATCGCCCGCCGAAGTGCAACTTCAGCTCGAGCTAATGAATCGCTATCGTGGGTCTCATGAGCTTCCTTGATGTGAGCTTCCGCCCGCTTCTTGGCGTTCTGAGCACGTTCGACATCGATATCCTTCTGCATTTCTGCAGTATCAGCGACAATGGTTGCAACATTTTCAGAGAATTCAACGAAACCGCCGTTAACGGCAATTTCATCGTCGTCTCCACCACTGACAAGTTGGACCCGAGCTTCGTCAACTGCTAATGAGGCAATAACGGGAACGTGGTTCGCCATGATCCCAAGCTGACCAAGTTGCGTTTTCACGATCAACATTTTGGCTTGGGCATTATCATAGACGTTACCATCGGGGGTTACGATACTAACGGTTAAAACTGATTGTTCATCAGCCAATTAGAACCCCTCCTTATTTGCTCAGGTTAGCCTGCATCTTCTTGGCGTTTTCGACAACGTCTTCGATTGGGCCACAGTTACGGAAAGCGTCTTCTGGAAGATCATCATACTTACCTTCCAAGATTTCCTTGAAGCCTTTAACAGTTTCTTGGACTGGGACGTACTTCCCTGGTAACCCAGTAAATTGTTCGGCAACGGAGAAACTTTGTGACAAGAAGAATTGGATCCGACGAGCACGGCCAACAATGGTCTTTTCTTCGTCAGACAATTCATCCATCCCAAGAATTGAGATGATGTCTTGAAGTTCACGGTAACGTTGCAAAACGTGTTGAACTTCAGTGGCAACTTCGTAGTGTTCTTGACCAACGACTTGTGGGTCAAGGGCAGTTGAAGTAGATGCCAACGGGTCAACGGCTGGGTAGATCCCTTGTTGCGTCAAGGCACGTTCCAGGTTAGTGGTAGCGTCCAAGTGCGCGAAAGTGGTTGCTGGAGCAGGGTCGGTGTAATCATCGGCAGGAACGTAAACGGCTTGAATAGAGGTGATTGACCCCTTCTTCGTTGACGTGATCCGTTCTTGCAACTGACCCATTTCAGTAGCCAAGGTTGGTTGGTAACCAACGGCTGAAGGAATCCGACCAAGTAAGGCTGAAACTTCCATCCCGGCTTGAGTAAACCGGAAAATGTTATCGATGAATAACAGCACGTCTTGGCCCTTAACGTCACGGAAGTATTCCGCAATCGTCAAACCAGTCAAAGCAACCCGCATCCGGGCTCCAGGTGGCTCGTTCATTTGACCATACACCATGGCCGTCTTCTCGAGAACACCCGAGCCTTTCATTTCGTAGTACATATCGTTACCTTCACGAGTCCGTTCACCGACACCCGTAAAGACAGAGATCCCATTGTGACCTTGCGCAATGTTGTGGATAAGTTCTTGAATTAAAACGGTTTTACCAACACCGGCACCACCGAACAACCCAATTTTACCACCACGAACATATGGCGCTAACAAGTCGATAACTTTAATCCCGGTTTCCAGAATTTCTGAAGTTGGGTTCAATTCATCGTATTTTGGTGCATCACGGTGAATTGGCATTCTTTCAGCATCTGGGCCGAAATCAGCACCGCCGTCGATTGGATCCCCGAGGACGTTAAACACCCGACCAAGTGTGTCATCACCAACAGGAACAGAAATTGAAGACTCAGTGTTTTCAACTTCCATACCCCGGCGAAGACCATCAGTACCGTCCATGGCAATGGTTCTCATGACGCCGTCCCCTAATTCAAGGGTAACTTCGGTCACAAGGAAACTGCCATCATCTTGTTTGATGTGTAAGGCGGTGTTGATATCTGGGAGTTTTTCATCCAACGGGAAAGCAACGTCGACAACTGGTCCGATAACTTGAACAACTTTACCAGAACTCATTATTCGTTATTTCCTCCCGTCATTAATTATTTAAAGCTTCTTGCCCACCAGTAATTTCGGTAATTTCAGTCGTAATTGCTGCTTGACGGGCACGGTTATACCGTAGTTCAAGGTTAGCAATTAAGTCGTCGGCATTATCTGACGCTGACTTCATTGCGTTTGAACTTGAAGCATGTTCAGCAGTCTTAGCATCCAAGATTGCCCCGAAAACGAGACTTTCTGAATACTGTGGCAAGACCACCTTGAGCACTTCACCTTCAGAAGGTTCCATGTCATAAGCTGCGGTCAACGCTGGTGCTTGAGTTTCTTCAGCAGCGTCACCGCTTAACGTTTCGCTATCCACTGGCAACATCTTTTCACCACGGAAACTGGATGAAATTCGGTTAACGAAGTGGTTGTAGCAGACGTAAAGCTCAGAAAAGACGCCGTCATCATACATTGATGTGACGGTTTTGACAATTTCGCGAACTTCGTTAAAAGTTGGCACATCACTGACACCACGATATTCGTAGGCAATGTTTGCGCCACGCTTCTTATAGAAGTCTGCACCAGTTCCGCCAACTGCTAAGATCAAGTAGTCATCGTCGCCACTGTGGGAAGCGATGAATTCGTTGGTCTCACGTAAAACGTTACTGTTATAACTGCCAACCATGCCTCGGTCAGAAGTAATGACCAAGTAAGCCGCCTTTTTCGACTGCGTTGACTGCGACTCACTTGAGGAATCATCTAACAGATGAGATTTCGCCAAATGCATCACGACCGATTTGACCTTAGCCGCGTAGTCTTGATAGCCTACGGCAGCCTTTTGGATCTGGTTCAACTTTGACGTTTGAACCATTTGCATGGCCTGTGTGATCTGACGGGTGTTCTTTGTTGAAGCAATCCGATGTTGGACATCGCTAATTGATTCAGCCATCAGCTCTCACCATCCTTCCTCAAGTTTATTTGTCCGCTGCAGCTTCGGCAGGTTGGAATGTGCTTGCAAATTCGGTAACGGCAGCATCCATCTTGTCAGTGTCTGGTAATTGACCAGTCTTGGCAATTTCTTCTAATAACTCAGTATGTGAGGCATCGAAGAAGTCGAATAAGCCGCTTTCAAATTTAGCAATATCGTCCAACTCAACCTTGTCCAGGTAACCATGAGTCAGGGCGTACAAGATCAAAACTTGTTTCTCAACGGCGAGTGGTGAATGCAAACCTTGCTTCAAGACTTCAACCGTCCGAGCACCACGGTTCAACTTAGCTTGGGTAGCTTCATCCAAATCAGAACCAAATTGTGCAAATGATTCCAATTCATGGTAAGAAGCTAAATCCAAACGAAGCGTCCCGGCAACCTTCTTCATCGCCTTAACTTGAGCGTCACCACCAACCCGGGAAACAGAAGTCCCGGCATCAATGGCTGGCCGAACACCTGAATAGAATGAATCGCTATCCAAGAAGATTTGACCATCGGTGATGGAGATCACGTTGGTTGGGATGTAAGCAGAAACGTCACCGGCCTTGGTTTCAATGATTGGCAAAGCAGTCATTGAACCGCCACCTAAGTCGTCACTCAACTTAGCAGCCCGTTCCAATAAACGTGAGTGAGTGTAGAAAATATCACCAGGGTAAGCTTCACGACCTGGAGGCCGACGAAGGATCAGTGACAGTTCACGGTAAGCATCCGCTTGTTTTGATAAATCATCATAAACAATCAAGACGTGCTTGCCATTGAACATAAATTCTTCACCCATTGCGGCACCAGCATATGGTGCGATGTAAAGCAATGGTGCTGGTTCCGAAGGGCCGGCAGTAACAACGATGGTGTAATCCATGGCACCGTACTTACGTAAGGTTTCCACTGAACCACGAACCGTTGATTCCTTTTGGCCAATCGCAACGTACACACAAATCATATCTTGGCCTTTTTGGTTGATGATCGTATCAATGGCGACAGTTGTCTTACCAGTTTTACGGTCCCCAATGATCAATTCACGTTGACCACGACCAATTGGAACAAGGGAGTCAATGGCTTTCATCCCAGTTTGAAGTGGTTCGAAAACCGACTTCCGTTCCATAACGCCTGGCGCTTTTCGTTCGATAGGACGGGTTTTATCAGTTTTGATTTCACCCTTACCGTCGACTGGTTGACCCAGTGAGTTAACAACCCGACCGATCAAGGCGTCCCCAACAGGAACTTCCATGATCCGCCCAGTCCGCTTAACCGTATCGCCTTCAGTGATCTTAGTAAAATCACCTAAAACAACGATACCAACGTCGTTACTTTCGAGGTTTTGGACCATGCCATAAACCCCGTTATCGAACTCGAGCAACTCACCAGACAACGCGTTTTCAAGACCATGAGCTCTGGCGATCCCGTCACCAACGTAGGTTACGGTACCGGTTTCTTCAACAGAGATCTCGTCTTGGTAGTTTTCTAATTGTTGTTTGATTAGAGCACTGATTTCCTCAGCTTTAATGCTCATATAGGTTTCACCCCTTTATAAAGATCTCGTTATGCTAACAATGCTTGACGGACGCGATTGATCTTCGTCTGGATCGAGCCATCAAAGATGGTCCCGGCCGACTTGATGATCACGCCACCAATAATGGCTGCGTCAACCTTGTTAGTTAAAACGACTTGCTTAGCACCGACCCGTTTGGCGTAACCAGCTTTGATTTTATCAAGCTGGGCGTCATCAAGGGCCACCGCCGTTGTGACATCAGCGTACACCGTTTGGTTTTGCTCGTCATACAACTTTTGGAACTGGTCGATAATACCGATCATGTCGTCCATCCGGTCGTAATCGTAAGTCATTTGAATCAAATTGTGAATGTATGATGTCGAGTTATCTAGCAACGGTTTGACTAAGGCTTCCCGCTTAGCAGGTGCTAAACTTTTGTCTGTTAATGCAGTGCCCAATTGTGGGTTGTCTTGGAAGACTTTACGAAGCTGCTTAAGTTCCTCGTAACCAGCGTCCAATTGGTCGTTGGCGTTGAGCAACTCGAACAGTGCTTTGGAGTAGCGCTTGGCTACCGTTACCTTATCAAGACTCATGTTACTTCCCCAACCCTTCGATATAAGAATCAATCAATGCCTTTTGATCATCAGCGCTTAATTCTTTTTGAATGATCTTGGAAGCAATCTCAATAGATAAATCAGCCACATCATTTCGCACACTTGACAATGCGTCTTGACGCTCTTGTTCAATATCCTTTTGGGCATTTTCCTTCAACGATTGTGCATCGGTTTGGGCTTGTGCCAGGATACCATCGCGTTGTTGTTGACCTTGCTTCTTAGCAGAATCAACAATTGACGATGCTTCTTGACGAGAGTTGGCCAAGGCTTCTTGACGTTGCGTAGCCAGTTGGGCCGCTTCTTCACGAGACTTTTCGGCAGAATCGATATCATCAGAAATCTTATCCGCCCGTTTTTGCATCATTTCGTTAACTGGCTTCCAAGCAACGAGCTTGATCAACCACATCAAAATAATGAAACAAATCGCGTAGAACAGCAAATCACCAACTGCTAAACCAGTAGCTACGGCTAAATGTGAAAACATCTATTGACACCTCCTTCTAGTTAAAATTGTTTTAACGAGTTGACGTAATTACTTGTTCATAACAAGCAAAGCGACAACGAAGGCAATGATAGGCATGGCTTCAACTAACCCAACACCAATGAACATGTTGGTCCGTAATTGACCAGATAATTCTGGTTGACGTGCCATACCTTGTAACATACTAGAGATAACGATACCGTCACCGACACCACCACCAATAGCCGCACCGGCCATGGCAATACCTGCTGCAATAGCTCCCATAATCTGTATATCCTCCTTAAAGATGAAAAATAAGAGTAAAAATCTTAACTAACGGTTGTCGTTATTCTTCCACGTCGAGTTTCTTCGAAATGTAGACTGACGACAGTGTTACGAACACGAACGCTTGAATGGCTCCAAGGAACGCTGAGAATGCTTGCCAAACCATTGCGATCGGAGCTGCAACGATCAACGTTACAATCCCGTGCGAAAAGGCCATCTCTCCGATGATCTTCAGCAACATTTCGCCTGAGAAAATCACACCGAAGATACGAAGTCCTAACGTTAGGAAGTTCGTAAATTCCTCAAAAATACTAATTGGTAGCCAGAAAACGAATGGCTTTAAGTATCCTGAGAAATGTTTCTTCCAACCCAGTTTGCTTACACCAGCGTATTGCGCGATCATTAACGTCGCGAGTGAAAACGCCATTGTAACCATTGGGTCAGAAGTTGGACTTCTTACGTAGTCCTTTCCGCCAACAGCAACTTGAACAAGTAATCCAAGTTCGTTGGAAACGAACAGGAACAAAAACAAGGTGAATCCATATAGCCCAAACGCGCCCGCTTCATTTCCAGGAATTGACCCCTTCAAAATGCCGTTTGTAAACTCAATTAACCATTCTAGGATGTTTTGACCCCGTCCAGGTTTCATCGTGATGTGCCGCGACAATGCGAATACAAGTAAAAAAACGAGCACAAACGCAATTAACCCCGAAATAATGTTAGCGGCGTTAAACGTAAGCCCTCCAAATTGAAAGGTAGGAACTGAAGATGGATCTCCCACAGAGTATCACCTCTTTTCAAACCAAATTAACGCAAGAATTCAGAAAGTGCCAGCCGATTTTTTAATCAAACTAGATCTACCAATTCATAATGCGGTACTGAAATGAACATTACTACTTCATTACAAATACAACAAAAATAATACCACCCTTTCTCACAAAATACAAAGCTAACTTGTAAAAATCGTTAGCAAAAAAACAATTAATGCAGATTTGTCCACGATTTACGGGACAATTACATTAATTGTTTTTTGTTGTGGCAACTTACTTAGTCCCGAATAACCGGTCGCCGGCATCCCCGAGTCCAGGTACAATGTAGCCATTTTCATTCAAATGATCATCTAACGCTGCCGTGTAGATGTCGATATCTGGGTGAGCTTCACGCAAAGCTTTAACCCCTTCTGGTGCCGAAACAAGGCAAACAAACTTGATGTTCGTGGCGCCACGCTTCTTTAGCGCGTCAATGGCCATGATAGCCGATCCACCTGTCGCTAACATGGGATCAACCACAAAAATCTGCCGTTGATCAATATCCGCTGGTAACTTAACAAAGTATTCGTGTGGTTCCAAAGTTTCTTCATCACGGTACATCCCGATGTGACCAATTTTGGCTGCCGGAATCAACTTCATAATGCCGTCAACCATCCCAATGCCGGCCCGTAAGATTGGCACGATCGCCACTTTCTTCCCGGCAAGGGTTTTAACAGTTGTCTTGGCAATTGGGGTTTCGATTTCAACGTCTTTCAATGGCATATCACGTGCCACGTCGTACGCCATCAACATCGTGATTTCGTCAACGACTTCCCGAAAGACCTTTGTCCCGCAGTTTTTGTTTCGAATAATTGTCAGTTTGTGTTGAATCAGTGGATGATCCATAACTTGAAACTTGCCCATGAATTGACACTCCTTTTGTATTTCTTACAATTGTACCATTTCAGTTCGGTGGCGTACAGGCCTAGCGAGCAGAACCACGCGGTTAGTTGCTGAATCCGTTTTCTCGATTTTTTGTCACTGATTCAAGGGATGCGTGTTCCTTTTCGACACAGTTTCACTCTCATATTTCAATTGCGCCCTTCTATGGGTTCCTGTAAGAATTAACTATCGTTTGTGTCCAGCGTAAGTGTTGGGTGTGGTTTGAGTGTCGGCTGTTTGTCGTCGCTTCGCTCGCCAAAACCGCATAAAAATCAGCGCTCTCAGGCTACAAAATTCGGCGCCACTTAAACTGTCATTTCTAGGGTTCCTGACATTGCAGGAACTTGTCAACCACGTGCTTTCTGGCCACCACGCCGAATGGTGCTGCGCGAGACTGAGAGCTGCATGTAAGGGCACTTCGATAAAACCGCCAGGCCCGGGCGCTTTCACCGAAGTGCCCTTACATTACGCTCTCAACCCGTCTCGCTCCGCACACTGTCGCTGGACACAAGCGTAAATAAAAACTCCGGATTCAACGTATGACGATCATTTAAAAATTGACAATCAACCAACGTCGAAAACTGATGATTTCTGATACGACTAAAAAACCGTGAATTCTCCTTCAAGAATTCACGGTTCATCACCATTCAGGTCGATTGCTAATCGAATATTAGCTCACATTCACATCAGAAATCTACCATAATATGGTGACTTATTGTTCACTATTTACCAAATTCAATTGGTGCCACGTACGCATCGATTGGATGAGCATCCGTCAACGCACGAACATCGGCCCGAACTTGATCCAAGACTTGGTCATCTTCTGGATGTTCAACTGCGGTTACGATCAGTTCAGCAACGCGCTTTGCATCTGCTTCCTTGAAGCCACGAGTTGTAATGGCTGGGGTACCCAGCCGAATCCCAGACGTCTTAAATGGACTCAACGGTTCGTTTGGAATGGATTCCTTGTTAGTGGTGATCATAACCGAATCCAGCAGTTCTTGCGTCTGCTTACCGTTCAACGCTGTCTTGGTCAGATCAAGGGTCATCAAGTGGTTATCAGTGCCACCTGAAACAACCCGGATATGTTCTGACGCATTGAAGACGGCTGCCATGGCTTGCGCGTTCTTAACGATTTGTTCTGCGTAATCCTTAAAGTCAGGTTGGGCATCTTCAAGTAATGCGATGGCCTTCCCGGCAACAACGTGCTCTAATGGACCACCCTGAGTGCCAGGGAAGACGGCAGAATTGATCTGTTTTGCGTACTTTTCTTGTGACAGGATCAACCCACCACGAGGACCACGCAACGTCTTGTGAGTCGTTGTGGTGACCACATCAGCGATGCCAACTGGGTTAGGATGAACCCCAGCAGCCACTAAGCCAGCGATGTGCGCCATATCGACCATCAAGTAGGCGCCGACTTCATCCGCAATGTCGCGGAAAGCTTGCCAGTCGATGATCCGGCTGTAGGCTGAGGCCCCAGCAACGATCATTTGAGGCTTCACCTCTTTAGCAAGCTCGCGGATCATATCAAAGTCGAGTAATTCAGTTTCTGGGTTTAAGCCGTAGCTGTATGCCTCGTAAAGCTTACCACTAAAGTTGACCTTGGCACCGTGACTCAAGTGGCCACCAGAATCCAAGCCCATTCCCAGAATTGTATCCCCAGGCTTCAAGAAAGCCGCATACACGGCCTGGTTTGCTTGGGAGCCGGAGTGTGGTTGCACGTTGGCATATTCGGCGTGGAACAACGTCTTAGCCCGTTCGATCGCCAAGTTTTCGACAACGTCGATGTACTCGTTACCACCATAGTAACGCTTTGAAGGATACCCTTCAGAGTACTTGTTGGTCAAAACGGAACCTTGAGCAGCCCGAACTGCGGGCGACACGATATTTTCAGAAGCAATTAACTCAATATTATGCTGTTGGCGGTCCTGTTCTTGACTAATGGCCTGCCATAACTTCGGATCTTGTTCTTGATAACTCACACAATCAGCTCCTTGGCATTTGATACGTTAAGTTTATCAAACTTAGGGCTAAAAGCAAAGGGTCTAGACCGTAAAAACCAAACAAAGGGCAAAACAAGCCTATTGTTCGTTCGTAAAATGCATCCCACCGGCTGATTTATCTAACCGGTTCATGTAAGCGGCACCAAGCCCCTCATTAGCGAACCCAGCCGTTAAAATATGGGCGACTTCTGATTCAGTATCAAAATGGCGTAATCCCGCAAATAACCGGTGAGTGGCCGAGGCAACGTCTGCACCTAATGAATAGACTTCAACGTTCGCCGGAATGGTTAACTGGGCCAATTGACCGTCAGTGGCCATTAAGCCGACAGTCCCGGTTTGTTGACCGGCCCACGTCATTGCTGCCTTAAAGTCATCCACGGAATCCACGATTTCAACCTGCGCACTTGGCGCGTAATGCTTGTATTTCATCCCCGGCGCCTTTGGAATTTCATTCTTACCAACGTGGTGGTGATCAGCCTTCACGTCACCAATAACGGCTTCCAACTCCGCTACGGTTACCGCCCCTGGCCGTAAAATAGTTGGCACCTCAACTGACATGTCGATGATCGTTGACTCGACACCGACCGTCGTTGGGCCATCATCCAAAATACCCGCAATTTTACCCTTTAAGTCGTGATAAACGTGTTCGGCTAAGGTTGGGCTTGGCTTGCCAGACGTGTTAGCAGATGGCCCAACAATTGGCACCCCTGCCGTTTCAATCAATGATAACGTTGCCTGACTAGCTGGCATCCGAAATGCGGCAGTTGATAACCCACCAGTTACAACCTTAGCGAGTGCGTTGGGTTGTAGCGGTAACACGATTGTCAACGACCCTGGCCAGAACTTCGCAATCAACTGCTTGACCTGTTCCGTTAGTGGTTGCGCAAACCGCTCAACCATTTCAACTGATGACACGGTCACGATCAATGGGTTATCACTAGGCCGACCCTTTGCTTGGTATACCTTACCCACTGCCGTTTCATTGGTTGCATCCGCACCCAATCCGTAAACTGTTTCAGTAGGAAAGGCTACGAGTTCGCCTTGGTTCAATAACGCCGCTGCCGCTTTGATCTGATCGGCATGATCAGCGTGATAAATCGTTGTTTCCATAGTTGTCTTCTCCTCGTTTATTAGTTTGATCTCACATCGCCACGTGTAGCATCCGGTCATGCCCCGCAATATCTTGGCGAGCCGTGACGGTAGCGGTTGGAAATCGTTGTTCAAATAGCGCCGTCAGCGCTTCACGCTGCTGGAACCCGTACTCTAGGAATAAGTGGTGCGTCGTGGCGACCCCGGTTGCTAATTGAGCTGCTAGTTGTTCATACAATGCCAATCCGTGGTGGTCAGCAAACAATGCCATGCGCGGTTCGCTAGCTAACACGTCCGCGTCCATCACCGATGCTTCCTCTGGGTCAATGTAGGGCGGGTTGCTAATAATGGCGTCAAACGCCTGACCGGTAACGGGTTGTAATAGGTCACCCTGTTTGAAAGTAACGTCTAGCCCTAACGCTGTGGCATTTTGACGCGCCACCCCCAATGCCCCCTCGGACAAATCACTAAGGGTCACTTGCCAAGCAGGCCGTTCCGCTTTCAAGCTCAACCCAATTGCCCCGCTGCCCGTGCCAACATCTAGGATGCGTTGTGGCGTCTGAGGCAGGATTGATAACGCCCATTCGACGAGTTCTTCCGTCTCTTGCCGGGGAATCAACACGTTTTCGTCTACTTTAAACGACCGACCGTAAAACGGCGCTGTCCCGACAATGTACTGTGGTGGTGTGCCAGTCGCATACTGCCGAATTGCAGCCTGATAACGGGCCAATAGGGCTTCCGGTACGTCTTTTCGATAGTGCAACAGCAAGTGGGTTTGATCCAACCCACTAAGCTCCTGTAACAAATACGTTGCCGCTGATTCGTCCAATTGTTGGTCACTTAAAAACAAAGAAGCCCACCTCTGAGCTTCAAGGTAGGTCATCTTAGCCATTATTCAGCTGCTCCATCTTCTGGGTTTGATCATAGAGGATCAATGCGTCAATGACATCATCTAGGTCCCCGTTCATGATTTTGTCCAGCTTGTTCAGCGTTAAGCCGATTCGGTGATCCGTCACCCGGTTTTGAGGGTAGTTGTAAGTCCGGATCCGTTCAGAACGGTCCCCGGTCCCAACGGCTGATTTTCGTTGTTCGTCGTAGGCACTTTCTTCTTGTTCACGGTAGTAGTTGTAAACCCGTGACCGCAAGATTTGCATAGCCTTCGCCCGGTTTTGTTGTTGTGACCGTTCGTCTTGCATGGCAACAACGATTCCCGTTGGTAAGTGGGTCATCCGCACAGCAGAACTAGTTTTGTTGATATGTTGGCCACCGGCACCAGATGACCGGTAAACGTCAGTCCGGATATCCTTAGAATCAATGTCAATATCAACGTCTTCAGCTTCAGGCATTACCCCAACAGTGGCGGTTGACGTGTGCAACCGGCCGGCTGATTCAGTAACTGGCACCCGTTGTACACGGTGAGCGCCACTTTCATACTTGAGCTTTGAATAAACCTTGTTTCCACTGATCAACATGACGATTTCCTTGAAACCACCAACTTCAGTTTCGTTGCGGTCGACCACTTCAACGGACCAGCCCTGCTTTTCAGCGTAGCGGGAGTACATGTCAAATAAGTCTGCAGCAAACAGACTAGCTTCGTCCCCACCGGCAGCGCCGTGGATTTCCATCACGATGTTCTTGTCATCGTTAGGATCCTTTGGTAAGAGCAATAACCGAATTTTGTCTTCCAATGCGGTCTTTTGAGGTTCTAATTCCTTCAGCTCTTCTTTGACAACTTCGGTCATCTCATCGTCAAGCTTTTCGCGTAACATCTCGTTGTCATCGTTGATTTGGCTCACAACGTTTTGGTATTGGCGATAAGCCTCAACCGTATCGCGAAGATCCGCCTCTTCCTTTGAGAGTTCCATGAAGCGGCGGGTATCCGCAATCACTTCTGGGTCACTGATCAATTCGTTTAATTCGTCGTAGCGGTCCACAACGGCTTGTAATCTGTCGAACATTTCGTCCATTATCTGTCTCCTATTCTCCTAACATGGTCAATGGTGGATGGTAATAGTGCTTCCGGCATACCGGATAGTACGCTTCATTGCCACCAATTTGTACTTGTTCACCCTCATAGACGGGTTGGTTGTCGTGAAAACGCAGGTTCATCGTGGCTTTTTTAGCGCAGAACCAGCAGATCGTCTTCATTTCTTCCAATTTATCCGCGTAAAGCAACAGGTATTTTGACCCCTCAAATAACTCATTGCGAAAATCGTTTTTAAGCCCAAACGCCATTACTGGGATCTTTAACTCATCCACGATTTGAGCAAGTTGAAAAACGTGCTCCTTCGTCAAGAACTGAGCCTCATCGATCAACACGCAGTTGGCCTTTGGATTAATAGCTTTCACACGATCAAAAACGTTATCCTCATCAAAAATCGGGATTGCTTCGCGCTTCAAGCCGATTCGACTCGAAACCAGCCCCACACCGTCCCGATTATCCGTGCCACTGGTCATGATGATGACCGGCTTGTTTTGTTCTTCATAGTTGTGGGCAACCTTCAAGATCTCGATGGTCTTACCACTGTTCATCGCACCGTACTTAAAAAATAATTGTGCCACTGGTCTCAGTCTCCACTCTTCACAAATTTCTTATCTATTATAGCGGATATTGGGGGAAAAATACAGAGTGGGACCCGAAACGTTTTGGGAGCGGAGTGTAGGGCGTGTCAGATGAAAGTGCCAGGCCCGGGCACTTTCATCTGACACGCCCTACACTCCGCTCCCAGTTTCGGGGCCCACGTTTCGGCGCAGTCGCCTAAAAGCACCCCATCGGCAGCATCCTAATGGTTCGAAAAACCCAGAACAAATCAGCAAACATGGCGCCGAAAATTGTTGCCAAATTTTTAAATGTGGCTAACCACGTGCCCAACAAAAGTGCCTGGGCCTGGCAGTTTCATCTGACGCGCCCTACATGCAGCACTCAGTTTCGGGGCTCACGTTTCGGCGCGGTCGCCTAAAAGCACCCCATCGGCAGCATTCCAACGGTTCAGAAATCCCAGAACAAATCAGCCAAAATTGCGCCGAAAATCGCTGCCACCATCGCCAAATTAACCCTATCTCGCTAATAAATTTCAACAGCAGCTCACACCCATAAACCTTAATTTAATGCAAAATTAGCTTCAATCTCACCCACAACGCAAAAACATGGTAAAATATATGCTTGATGTTACGGGATAATTTAAGTTGGTTATTATAAGGTCCTTCACCGTCATGACCAACCCCAAATCCACGCATTGAGCAGATTAGACTGTTCACTAATTAACGATAAAAACCGGCACCCTTTGTTGCGCCGAACTGATATAAGGAGAATTCACCATGACATTACGTAGTCATTTTGCCACCTTCGCGGGTCGGTCATCTTACTGGTTCCTACATACTTTTTTAAAGGGTGGGAGTTCGCTTCCGGGCAAGATCACCACTAAAATCGATCCCGATATTTTAAAACACCTGGGTCAAAACTACGACGTGGTCGTGATTACCGGGACCAACGGTAAGACGCTGACCACTGCGTTGACGGTGCGGGTCTTACAGCAAAAGTACCCCGATATTTTGACCAACCCAACTGGCTCGAACATGGAGCAAGGCATCGTGACGACCTTCTTGCGAGCACCAAAGGCCAAGGGTAAGCGTCCAATCGCCGTTCTGGAAGTCGATGAAGCCAACGTGATTAAGGTAACACGCTACATCAAACCGAAGGCCTTCGTTTTCACCAACATCTTCCGGGATCAAATGGATCGTTACGGTGAAATCTACACGACCTACCAAAAAATCATCGATGGCGTGGCGCTGGCGCCCGAAGCCACGATCATTGCCAACGGCGATGCCCCAATTTTCCACTCCAAGAACTTGCCCAACCCCATCATCTATTACGGCTTCCGGCACCAACCAGAGCAAGACATCAAGGCCAAGCCGAACACGGATGGCGTTCTCTGCCCTAACTGTCAACATATTCTCCACTATCGTTACATCACTTACAGTAATTTAGGCAAATACTTCTGTCCAAACTGCGGCTTTGAACGACCAGTGTTAACACACGCGGTTACTGAGCTCGGCGAAATGACACCAACCAGTTCCGCCTTTAACGTTGACCAGCACCCGATGAAGATTGAAATTGGTGGGTTGTATAACATTTACAACGCACTGGCTGCCTACTCAGTGGGTCGCTTCTTCGGCGTTGAACCTGAGGAGATCGAAGCGGCATTTAGCGAAGACAAAAAAGTGTTCGGTCGCCAAGAAGTGATTGACCTGGATGGTAAGAAGGTCACGTTGATCTTAGTGAAAAACCCAGTTGGCTTGAACCAAGTGCTGGATATGATTGCAACCGATAAGGAACCATTCTCCTTTGTTGGTTTATTGAACGCTAATTACGCGGACGGTATCGATACCAGTTGGATCTGGGATGGTAACTTTGAAAAACTGCCGAAGTTAAACATCCCCGCTTTCATCACCGGGGGCGAACGTTATAAAGATATCACCTTCCGTTTGAAGGTTGCTGGGGTGCCGGAAGATAAGCACCAAATCGTACCCGAACTCAGTAATGTTGTCGAAAAGATTAAGACTTTGCCAACCGAGCACGTTTATGTTTTGGCAACTTACACAGCTGTGTTACAATTACGGAAATTATTAGCCGATCAGGGCTATATCAAGGAGGGAATGGGCGAATGACCTATGAACTAAATGTGGCTCACCTTTATGGCGACCTGATGAACACTTATGGGGATGTGGGAAACATTCTCGCATTAAACTATTACGCAAAACAAATGGACGTCCATTTGAACGTTCAAGTCGTCAGCCTCGATCAACCCTTCGATGCTGACCAAACCGACCTTGCTTTCTTTGGTGGTGGTCAAGACTTTGAACAAGTCATCGTTTCAAAGGATATCCAAGGTAAGAAGCAAGCCCTCACCGACTTTATCGAAGATGATGGTCCGGTGTTAGCGATCTGTGGTGGCTACCAACTACTGGGGCACTACTACATCGATGCTAAGGGTGATAAGATTCCTGGCATCGGCGCCATGGATCATTACACTCTGGCTCAGGATAACAACCGATTTATCGGCGATATCGTCATCAAAAACGAAGAAACCGGCGAAACCTACCACGGCTTTGAAAACCATCAAGGGCGAACCTTCCTCGGTGAAGGCGAACGACCATTAGGCAACGTGCTCGAAGGCCACGGTAATAACGGTGATGACCAAACTGAAGGTGCCATCTACAAGAACGCCTTTTGCTCCTACTTCCACGGCCCAATCTTGACGCGGAACGGTAATTTGGCAAAACGGTTACTCGTTGCCGCCCTCAAGCGTCGTTACCCAGACGCTGACTTGGCTCAACAAGAAGCCTTACCAATTGCAGCCACTTTCTAATTGAACACAAAAACGACGCTAGCTTGCGATCCTCGCAGTGCTAGCGTCGTTTTTTAATTGGCTTGCGTGACTTTTTCAGCCAAATACGTGTTAATGAGCGCGTTACGCCGCTCCAAGAAACGAATATTTGGCGCCTTAGGATGAACGCGGTTTGATAAAAAGACCATCCCTTGGTGCGTGGTTAAATCTAAAACCAGCGCCGTTCCAGTGTAACCACTGTGCCAAATACAGTTATGGGTTGTCGGAACTTTAGTCGGCAACAACGCCCAACCAAACGAGCGCCATTGATGCCGCAACGGTGTTTGATCTCGACTCAACTCACTTAGAAAGGACACCGGCATTGGTGCCCGTTCACCACCAGTCAGCATCGCTTGTTCAAACCGAACTAAATCTTCACTCGTCGCAAACAACCCCGCTGATCCGCAGTGGCGCTGGAGCACAAACGCTTTAGGATCATGTGCAACGCCACGAATGACACCTCGAGTTGCAGACACCTCCGTAGGCACGCAATTTTGGGCGTCTAACGGCGTAAAGGTACTATCCTGCATTCCTAGCGGCGTCAGTACATGTTGCGTAATCAACGTTTGAATTGGCGCTCCTAGGATAGCTTCTGCAATCCAACCTAGGAAAATAAAGTTAATATCCGAATAAACCATTTTAACGTTGAAGTTCTCACCCACGTGCAACGTCAACAGTGCATCATGTAATTCCGCTGCACTAAGTTTATCACGGTGCGGAATGTACCCGGTGATGCCTGACGTATGCGTCAATAGATGCCGAACTGTCACCTGCGGATACCGCCACTGGGCGAGATACTTGCTGACGGAATCTGTCAGCGCCAGTTGGCCTGCTGCAACTAACTGCAAGATTACATTCGTCGTGCCAACAACCTTTGTTAACGAGGCAACATCGTAAAGTTGACCTGCACGCAACGGTTCATATCCAGGAACCAACGATTCGGCCCCATACCGACCAGCAACCACTTGCTGACCATCGATAAACGCGTAACTCGCGCCAGGCACCGTGCCCTCATCGACTAACTCATGGATTGCCGCAATCGTCTGTTGATACGTCTTACTCATTGAACCGCTCCCATTCTGCTTGTTTTGTTAACCTTACCACATCGTAACTGCTAATTTCGACTAGTGCTACGAAATTTTCGGTTTCTTTATGATTGGTTACGTAAGTGTGCGGAGCGAGACGGGTTGAGAGCAGTGTGTAAGGCGAGTCCGGTGAAGGCGCCCGGGTCTGGCGGGTTTACCGGACTCGCCTTACATGCAGCTCTCAGTCTCGCGCAGCACCATTCGGCGTGGTGGCCAGAAAGCGCGTGGTTGACAAGTTTCTATAACTTCAGGAACCCTGGAAATAACAGTTTAAGTGGCGCCGAATTTTGTGGCCTGAGAGCGCCGGTTTTCATGCGGCTTTGGCGAGCGAAGCGACGACAAACAGCCAACACCCAAATCGCACCCAACACTTACGCTGGACACAACCGACAGCATACAAAAAACCAGCTCATCAACCGACAAGCTGGCTTTCAAGAACAATGACTGTTCTAGTGTTTAGTATTCAACTTTTTGGATCCAACCTTCTGGCGCTTCAACGTCACCAAATTGGATACCAGTTAAGGTGTCATACAACTTCTGCGTAACAGGACCAACTTCAGTCTCGCTGTAGAAGACGTGTAATTCATCCTTGTATTCGATCCCACCAATTGGTGCGATAACGGCAGCAGTACCCATGGCACCTGCTTCACTAAAGCGATCCAACTTGTCGATGAAGACGTCACCTTCGATGGCCTTCATCCCTAAGTTATGTTCTGCTAAGTACAGTAATGATTTCTTAGTGATACTTGGCAAAATTGAATCTGACTTTGGCGTCACGAATTCGTTATCCTTCGTTACACCAAAGAAGTTAGCTGAACCGGCTTCTTCAATCTTGGTATGGGTAGCTGGATCAAGGTAGATAACGTCTGAGTATCCGGCCTTGTGTGCTTCGTCCCCTGGTAAGAGGCTCCCACCGTAGTTCCCACCAACCTTGCTTTGACCAGTCCCATGAGGGGCAGCTCGGTCATAGTATGACGTGGTGAAGTTGGTTGGCGTAACGCCACCCTTGTAGTAGGCACCAACGGGCATTGCAAAGATCGTGAAGATGTATTCTTGAGCTGGGTGAACCCCGATGTTACCACCGACACCGATCATCAATGGGCGTAAGTATAAAGTCCCACCAGTGCCATATGGTGGCACGTAGTCGGCGTTAGCTTTAACCACTGACTTAACCGCTTCAACAAACTTGTCTTCTGGGAAGGCAGGCATCAATAAACGTTCGCAAGATTTGTGCATCCGCGCTGCGTTTTGGTCTGGACGGAATAATTGAATGTCGTTGTTCTTTGTCCGGTAAGCCTTGAGACCTTCAAAGTCCGCTTGGCCGTAGTGTAACCCGGTAGAACCTTCGCTGATATGTAAAGTTGCGTCCTCTGTTAATTCGCCGTTGTCCCACTTGCCGTCTTTCCAATGGGCCAAGAAACGATATGGTAAATCCATATAATTGAAGCCTAAATTACTCCAATCAATTTCAGATGCTTTAGGTGCTTTTGCCAAAAAAACCACTCCTTATAGTTGCTTCTTAGACTTAAAATCAGTTGAGTTCCCCTCATTGATTTCTAATAAATTGTAGTCTGAAACACCCGCCCTGTCAAGCTCGCATTGGTAACTAATTTTAAATTTTCATAATCACGGTGGCTAAATCCATATTTTAACAGGGATTTCTAATTCGATTAATGCTAATTTTAAACCGTTGTCACTCACTTGAACTGGTACACCGATTAAATTGTGTCATTTTTATAATTTAGTTTAAATTTTCGAGTTAAGCGGTTACACAAACGCACTTCTGCTGACGCTCCTAACTTTATTTGCTACAATGGGGTAGCATTTGAAAGAAAAGGGGCAATTGGTGTGGCAAGTAATTCTGATTCGATCTATAACGTCCTGACCTACGTAAATCGGCATCCTGACCGGGTAATTTTTAATCCCCGGGACTACGCCAATACGGTGACGATTGGGATTCCCGACACCGTTCCGGTTGCTAACCAGGAACTCTATTTTCCAAGTAACCGTCTCAGTGTCAACTTAATGACTGACGCCTTCGTTGGTGAGTATAGCGACCTACTCGACCACTTTTACGAATTAACCAAACAATCCAAACCCGATTACCGACACGTTTGGATCACAACTGGTCACATTAGGCAGCAACAACTCTGGCTGCTAGATCTCTCATTTGAATAGTTAACTGACAACCGCACAACGACCATCATTCTTGATCATTGTGCGGTTTTTCGATGTTCCTAACTAAAAACGGTGACTTGCCAACTAGCAAGTCACCGTTTAATCGTTTAATTAACACTATCTTTAATTGGTTTAACTAAATAAATTGCCAAAGGTCCAGCTCCCTAACAGCACCAGCGCAATAATCACAAAGATGCCGATAAACGAGGACGCAAAAGCAAAGATGAGGCCGCCAATAATGACGAGGCCAATTAATCGAAACAGCCACCCAAACAGACCGAAAAATAGGCGCAGTCCGAAAAAGACAATGATGCCCAAAACGATCAACGAAATCATAACGAGTAGTCTCCTTATTGTTGTAGTAAGGCTATCTTAACGCATTTTACCCAAAATGGCACTCCCCAACTCAGTCTTAAGCCTGAATTATTCATACCTTCCAAAAAAGTCGTCAGTTTTCATGTTTTTCAAAAACTGACGGCTTTTGATCTTGCTTA
>NZ_BAABMI010000041.1:0-20965 GCF_054785195.1 Secundilactobacillus muriivasis
TTTGATATCACCGAAGTGATATACCCTGCACATTTGTGAAACAAAACTTTGTTCAGTTTTCAAAGGTCTACCAAGCTAATTCTTTTTGAATCAGCTCTTAAATTGTATCTAATTTCGTTTAAGTTGTCAACCAGAACTTTTTGAAATCAACATTTCAAGCAAGATCGTTATCGGATGAAGCAACTTTACTAATATATCATCTCAAACAATTGATGTCAACCTCTGAATATTTAAATTCTTAATTGGTCCACATCGCCTTTGCTGCTCGCGATAACAGAAATAACTATACCAAGATTAACGACTAAGGTCAACACTTTTTCACATTTTTTTCGTGATTCATTTTTAGTTTGAGATAATCGCTAACTTTTCAATCGCATTTACCAGCCATTCATTTTTCATTAGCCACTTTCACGCAATCAAAAAAGCAGCCTTGCCACCTCTGTAAGGTTGCAAAGACTGCTTCGTACTTCTATATAGTAGTGATTACTTCACCCGTGCCAAGAAGTAACGCTTCTTGCCACGACGAACGATTACGAATTTACCATCAAAGTGGTTGCTTGGATTGATTTCGGCTTCGACATCCGTTACCTTTTCACCGTTGATCCGGATAGCCCCGTTGTTGACGTCTTCGCGTGCTTGACGACGTGATGGTTCGATTGCCGTAACGTCAACCAACCATTCAACGATGTTACGCTTCTCCGCTGTGATGTCTACTGAAGGCATGTTCTTAAAGCCTTGTTCGATTTCGCTAACAGATAATTCCGCTACGTCACCTGAGAATAAGGCCTTAGAAATATTTTCGGCTTCGGTAACGGCTTCGTCACCATGAACGAACGCGGTAACTTCTTGGGCCAAGCGACGTTGGGCTTCCCGCTTTTCTGGGTGCGTTTCAACTTGCTTCGCTAAATCGTTGATTTCATCTTCCGTTAAGAAGGTAAAGTACTTCAGGTATTTGACAACATCGCGGTCATCTTGGTTCAACCAGAATTGGTAGAACTCGTATGGCGTCGTCTTTTCAGCATCTAACCAAACTGCACCACCAGCGGTCTTCCCAAACTTCGTGCCATCCGCCTTCAGCATCAATGGAATGGTCAAGCCGTAAGCCTTCGCCTCGTTACCTTCGATTTTGTGGATCAAATCGATACCAGCTGTGATATTGCCCCATTGGTCAGCACCACCAACTTGCAATTGAACGTCTTCTTTTTGGAACAAGTGCAAGAAGTCAACCGATTGCAAGATTTGGTACGTAAATTCAGTGAAGGAAATCCCGACTTCCAAACGTGAGGCAACGACTTCCTTGGCTAACATGTTGTTCACGTTAAAGAGCTTCCCGTAATCACGCAAGAAGTCTAATAGGGAGATTTTTGACAACCAGTCATAGTTGTTCACAATCTTAAAACTACCATCTTGGCCAAATAAGCGTTCCATTTGAGCTGTAATAGCGGCTTCGTTATGGTGAACTTGTTCCATTGATTGAAGTACCCGTTCTGACTTCTTACCACTTGGATCACCAATCGAACCAGTCCCACCACCAATAATGATGTATGGGCGGTGACCAGCTAACTGGAACCGTTTCAAGATCATAAAGGGAATTAAGTGACCAATATGCATTGAATCACCGGTTGGGTCGATACCGACATACAAGCCAACAGCCTTTTCCTTCACGAGTTCGGTCAGTCCTGCTTCATCAGTTTGTTGATTAATGGCACCCCGCCATTTAAGTTCGTCTAAAATTGTCACGATGTAACCTCCTTATATAGTAAAAAAAGTCCCGACTAGGTTAGACCTAATCGGGACGAAATAAATTCCGCGTTACCACCCAAGTTATCCGCTACTATTCAGCGAATCGCTCGACATTGATATCGGAATGACCCGTCGAAAAGCTCGAAACGCTCCACACCGTAATTCGAATCAAGGACGTCTGGCTCGCAGCTCCCGCCAGATTTCTTCATCGTTGCCTCTGCTTCTACTAAAATGCTTCCTTGCTGTGCTTAATGATACAAATGAATTCGGCAAAAGTCAATACAAGGTATAATAGAAGAAAACGACTTCGAGGCGTTCAGATGCCACTTCTTATTTGCGTTATTTTAAATGTACTCACTGCTTACGGGTGCCGACCATTAGTGTGGCAATCACCTCAGCAAGCATTTTGGCGACCACTCACCTTGCTACTGTTGGGACTAGACGCGTTCTTCGCTGCCCCGCTTCTATTATTCCCGCATCAATTCATCGCTTGGCTAGTCGCGCTAACAAGCGGTCTTTTCCTATTAGGTATTACCAACTACGCACTGTTTACCCGTTGGCTCATATTGCGCCAGCCGATACCATCACGAGCGGACTACCTGATTGTCTTAGGCGCGCAGGTCACGTCAACTGGACCTTCACCAGTGCTGATGCGCCGTTTAAATACCGCCTTTGACTACTACCACCAACAACCATTTCCACCAAAATTAATTCTCAGCGGTGGTCAGGGGGCCGGTGAGCCTACCTCAGAAGCGACTACTATGGCAGGCGTCGCCCTATCACACCATATTCCACAACACCAGTTACTATTAGAGGATCAGTCAACCTCAACGCAGGAAAACTTCAGTCACAGCGCCCAACTCATCAAAACCACCTGGCAAGGGCCGCACACCCCCACCGTGGTCGTTGCCACAAGTGACTACCACCTCCTCCGTAGCCGTTACTGGGCCTACCGTGCAGACTTACAAGTAACGGTTATCGGAGCCCCCACAACCATCACGTCCCTCTTCCATGCCATGACGCGAGAATTATTAGCGTTGACTTGGCAACTTAAATTTTTTTGTTTTGGTATTTGGTCTAGCGCACTCCTAATCACGTGGTTCTTGATAGGTTAGGCTTTGGTACCGGTTTCATTCACAAAGTCATTTACACAAATGTAAATGGATATGTAAATAATTTACATTTGGGCTTGCGAATCCCAGCAATATCGAATATAATAAGTTCGTTGATAACCGACAGACAAAAACGAAACGAGGAGTTTTTCTAATGAAATTAGGTTTAATCGGATTAGGAAAAATGGGGATTAACTTAGCCCAAAACATGATTCGTAACAACAATGAAGTCGTTGGCTTCGATTTGGATACGAAGTTAGTTGACGAAGCAGCTACTTACGGTGCCGCTAAAGCTACTAGCCTTGAAGACATGGTTAGCCAATTACCATCACCAAAGATCGTTTGGGTAATGGTTCCAGCCGGCAAGCCAACTGATGCTACTATCGATCAATTAGCAGAATTGCTTAACGAAAACGATATCTTGATCGACGGTGGGAACACTTTCTGGAAAGACTCCCTTCGTCACAACCGTCTCTTAGGCGAAAAGGGTATCCACTACTTTGACTGCGGTTCTTCAGGCGGTTGGCGTGGTGCCTTGAACGGTGGTAACTTCATGATCGGTGGCGATGACGCTGCTTCATTCGAAACGATCCGTCCATTATTTGATGGTATCTCATTACCAGACGGTTACCTTTACACTGGTAAGGCCGGTTCAGGTCACTACTTGAAGATGGTCCACAACGGTATCGAATACGGGATGATGGCTGCCATGGGTGAAGGTTTTGAAGTGCTTGATGCTTCTGACTTTGACTATGACTACGAAGCCGTTGCTAAGGTTTGGAACCACGGTTCAGTTATCCGTAGCTGGCTGATGGAATTGATTCAAGACGCCTTCAGCAAGGACGCTCACTTGGATGCCATCAAGGGTCGTATGCACTCTAACGGTGAAGGCCAATGGACTGTTGAAGACGCCATGGCTCATGGTGTTCCAACCCCAGTTATCGCTGACGCTGTTATGACGCGTTTCCGTTCATTACAAGACGATACCTTTAACGGTAAAGTTGTTTCTGCCCTCCGGAACGAATTCGGTGGCCACGCAATGGACAAGAACTAAATTTAACTTTAACTTTTCTGAAGCATCGAAGCCGTTTGGTTTCGGTGCTTTTTTGTTGCTGTCGTTTGTGTCTAGCGTAAGCATGTTTAGTTTGTGAAATTCAGTGATTCTGGTTTTGCATAGTGGAAGGATGCCTCGGGAGGCTCCGGCGCTATGCGAGGCTGGAACGCAGTGGCGGGCCTACGAGCTAGGAATGGGCAAAAACCGCCCATGCCGGATCTCTCCGGACCCGCGTATGACTAAGGCACTCGTACCCCGAACCCCACGAGGCACGACTGCCCAAGTCATACCGACACTGCTGAGCCTCGCGCGCCTCCGCCTCCCGCTACGTTGTGCGCTGTCGGTAACAGAACCGCCGACTGTCACATTCTGAAGTTGACGAAAGTACGGATAACAACGTTAGACGGTAACTCAACACTGTGAAAACAATTGTGGTTAATGTTCAGTAACTACAATGAATTAACGATTGCGCAATACTAAATTCTTGCGTTTGTCGAATCAACGTCAGTCGTTGCAATACTGTCGTAAACCGAACAGTTAAGTGCTTGAGATGACCTGCAATAGTTAACGAATTGCGCAATATGAGATTCCGGTCAGCGGCTAGGTGGATGCTGTGTCGCGATAATTGGTGGTTGTTGACGAACTTTCAACAACCGCCAATTATCGGGGACGAATTGAAGACTCGCACGTTTTTTGGCGAGGCTTCGATTCGAGGTCTGAGACCGCCCTTCGGCTCAGGCCGGCCCCATAGCAGGAACCTAGCCGCTGACCGGAATCGTAAGTCCACGCAAATCACAGCAATTCACAAACTGAACAGAAGAATGCTTACGCTAGACACAAACGACAGTAAAAAAGCGGGATACCGTCCATAGACGATATCCCGCTTTCAGTATTTATAATTCTAATTACCGACGCCGGCGCGAGTTGCCAGAGCTGAAGAAGCCCTGTTGCAAGTCCCATCTGCGACGAACGTAGAATGAACCTAACCCGGCTAAGGCACCGAGAATCAGTTGTGGCCATGCGGTCAGAACTGGGTTCAAGTAGAATGGCAGGTAAGCCATAGCGTAGAACAACAGTAACCAAGCGATAACGAAGACGATCACCATTGGGATTCGTGCCCAAAGTGAGTACTTGTGATCCCGCTTTGGATCAAACAACCGTGGTACCAGCGGCAACGCTAACCCGGCAATGACAGCTGAGAAGATAATTGAAATGATCCCAACTGGTTGACTGTTCTTTTGCGTGCTTGGCGATAAGAGGTACATAATGCCAAACATGATACTGAAGATAGCGAAGAAGGTTAAGCCGTTGTACAACGCACTTGGCCAATATGGATCATCCGCCCCTTCAGGCCGCTTTGGCCCTTCAACGAGTTCCTTGACCCGGACGTTAACGTCCCCACCGTAGAGGTTCTTCGCCGTTTTACCGGTCTTTTGACCTTCCTTCAGTGCTTCAATCGTTTCAGTAATAATTTCAGACTTCTTGTCAACAGGCAACTTAGTCCCCTGCAAAGCCTGGTTGAACCGGAACATGTAGTCCGAGTTCCGTTTCGTTAAACCAATGTTATCAAATGCCGCCCGCTCGTTCTTAGCGGTGGTGTTGTGTCCCTGGCGCGCGCCCGCGTTACGGTTACGTTGCTGGGCATTCGCGTTGCGTTTTTCGTTGTCGCTCAAGTTGTGATCCTCCCCTGGTTAGTTACTGTGCTGAAGGTTAGCGCCTGGTTGGCGGGTGTGGGTCCTTCAGGTGGTGCTGTTTTGGTGTTGGTTTTTGTTAATTGTTAGCGTAGTAAAGCTGGAATGGTGCCGTTACGTCACCGAATGCTGGTGGTACAGCAGCGTTTCCTGTTAGGTCGTCGTTTCTCTCTTGAGAGATACCGGCGACGCTCTCTTCTACTACGTTTGTTTCGGCTCTGTTGGTTGCTTGGATGATCAGCTTATCAGCTTCTTTAGTGAAGCCTACCAACTAAACCACTTTCTGGCCACCGCGCCGAAACGTGTGAAAAAAAGCAGGGCGCTGCATGTAAGGAGACCCCAGGTAAAGGCCGAAACCCAGGCCTTTACCTGGGGTCTCCTTACACTCCGCTCCCTAAGCGCTTTTTTTCACACTCTAAACATTAAACCTAAACTCCACAATATCCCCATCATTCATGACATAATCCTTACCTTCAACCCGCAAACGGCCGGCTTCCTTGACTGCCGTTTCTGTTTCGTACTTGTCTAAGTCGTCAAAGGCCATGACTTCGGCACGGATGAAGCCACGTTCGAAGTCTGAGTGAATGATACCGGCTGCTTGTGGGGCCTTGGTGCCTTCACGGAAGGTCCACGCTCTTGTTTCCTTACCACCAGCCGTGAAGAAGGTTTGGAGGCCTAACAGCTTGTATGAGGCGCGAATCAGACGGTTCAAGCCTGGTTCTTCGACGCCTTCTGCTTCCAAGAAGTCCGCTTTTTCGTCATCGTCCAATTGGGCGATTTCTTCTTCGGCTTCGGCAGCTACGGCAATCGCTTCGGCGCCTTCCTTAGCAGCGTAATCTTCAATTAACTTGAAGTATTTAGATGCTTCCGGGTCCGCCATGTCATCTTCAGCAATGTTGGCCACGTAGAGTACTGGCTTGCTGGTCAGTAGGAATAAGCCCTTCACGATTGGTTGTTCGTCTTCGTCAAACGTCATCGTCCGGACACCTTGGCCGGCTTCAAGGACTGGCTTGATCTTTTCGAGAACGGCTAATTCGGCCTTAGCTTCCTTGTCACTCCCCTTAGCAGCGCGTTGAACCTTTGCCAAACGCTTATCAACGGCTTCCAAGTCAGCCATGCCTAATTCCAAGTTAATGGTTTCGATATCGTCGATTGGGTCGATCTTACCAGAAACGTGGGTAATGTTGTCGTCATCAAACGCCCGAACAACGTGCACAATGGCGTCCACTTGGCGAATGTTTTCCAAGAATTTGTTTCCTAAACCTTCACCCTTGCTGGCACCCTTAACGATTCCGGCAATGTCGGTAAATTCAAAGGTCGTTGGGACCACTTTCTTGGCTGGAATCAATTCTTGAATCCGGGCCAAACGATCATCTGGGACTTCCACCATACCGACGTTTGGGTCGATCGTTGCAAACGGGTAGTTCGCCATTTCGGCGCCCGCTTTTGTGATTGCGTTAAATAAAGTTGACTTACCGACGTTTGGTAAGCCGACGATTCCTGCTGTTAATGACATCGTTTATCTCTCTTTCGTTTTGGTTTAATCTGTTTGGGCCTTTTTCTCAAGGACCTTTTTGAGCTTCTTTTCAAATTCACGCCGGCTGAGCATCACAATGTGACCGCAACCAGTGCATTTGATCTTAATATCGGCACCCATCCGTACGATTTCCCAACGGTTAACGCCGCACGGATGTTGCTTCTTCATTTCAACAATATCGCCAAGATCGTACATACGAACACCTCGTTTTAGTCTAAATGCACATCCAAGATTTCCAAAATTCGGCTCAAATCGTCATCAGATAAGTACTCGATTTCGATTTTCCCCTGACCGGCTTCTTTGGATTCACTAATTGAAACCTGCGTGCCAAACTTCTCCTGCAAGACGTTTTCGCCAGCTCGGAGGTAGGGTGACTTTTGCTTTGGCCGTTTCTTAGGTTGCTCTGCGGCTTGGCCGTTCATCTTATTCACAACGCTTTCCAGCGCCCGAACCGTCATCTTACCGTCCGCTGCCCGATTAGCTAAGCTAACCATCTGACTCCGGTCCTTTAGTGACAACAACGTCCGCGCTTGCCCCATGGACAGGCGTTTCTTTTGTAACAGATCCTTCACTTGCTTTGGCAGACCTAATAGCCGTAAATAGTTGGCGATGTATGGCCGACTCTTACCTAAACGTGAGGAGACTTCCGCTTGCGTTAGCTTCAAGTTGCTCATCAGCATCTCGTAGGCTTCGGCTTCTTCCAACGGGGTCAAAT
Organism: Secundilactobacillus muriivasis; assembly: GCF_054785195.1. Lineage (NCBI taxonomy): Bacteria > Bacillati > Bacillota > Bacilli > Lactobacillales > Lactobacillaceae > Secundilactobacillus > Secundilactobacillus muriivasis. The sequence goes on from NZ_BAABMI010000041.1 coordinate 7,853, forward strand.
CTTCACGCTGCAAGTTTTCCATCACGGCAATTTCCATCATTTGGGATTCGGTTACCTCCCGAATGATAGCAGGAATTGAATCATTGTCCACTAATTTGGACGCCCGGTAACGCCGTTCACCAGCTAAAATCTCGTAACGCGAGACTTCAGGATCGGGTTGACGGACGATAATCGGTTGGAATACGCCGGATTTTTTAATTGACCGTGCAAGATCTTGCAACGCATCTTCATCGAATTTTTGGCGGGGTTGGTACGGGTTAGGGCTAATTTGATCTAGCTTAAGATCAACCACCGTTTCCGCTTCCGGGTCCACGCTGTTATCCGCAAACAACGCTTCGATGCCGCGCCCTAATCCTTTATTGTTCTTGTTTGCCATGAGCAGCTGCCACTTCCTTTGCAAGTTCCGTGTAGACGATCGCACCAGTTGATTTTGCATCGTAGTCCATAATTGGCATCCCGTGACTCGGCGCTTCGGATAAGCGAACGTTTCGAGGGATGATGGTTTGATAGACCTTATCTTTAAAGTACTTCTGAACTTCTTCGTTAACCTGACGCCCTAAGTTAGTCCGGGCATCGTACATCGTTAAGAGGACCCCTTCGATCTTCAAATCGGGGTTAAAATGCTTGCGAACCAGCTGAATGGTATTGAGCAGTTGGCTCAGCCCTTCCAACGCATAGTATTCACTTTGGACCGGAATTAGAATTGAATTGCTGGCGGTAAAGGCGTTGATCGTGAGTAACCCTAACGAAGGTGGGCAGTCGATCAAAATGAAGTCGTACTGATCTTCAATCGCTTTTAACGCGCCCATTAACCGAGTCTCTCGGGCAATTTGCGCCGTTAACTCGATTTCCGCACCAGACAACTGAATCGTTGCTGGCGCAATGTCTAACCCCTGATGTTCAGTATGTAAAATCACATCAGCAATTGGGTCTTCGTTGACTAAAACGTCGTAAATATCCTTGTTGATGACGGACTTGGCAATTCCCACGCCACTGGTGGCGTTACCCTGTGCGTCAATATCAACGAGTAATACCCGACTACCAAGGTTGGCTAGCCCGGCACCCAGATTGACAGCAGTGGTGGTTTTGCCCACGCCGCCCTTCTGGTTTGCAAGTGCGATAATATCTGCCATTGGTTCTCACTCCCCTATGCTTTTTTGATGATATCAATGATGATGCGGTAACTATCCGCACCGTCCTCTTCTTGGGTCTTAATATCTAACCCAGCTTCATTAACGAGCTTAACGGATTCCTTGATCGTATTAACGGCCACCCGGGTATCCGCCGAAACGGACCGAACCGTTGATTGAGACGGTTTCTTGTCGGTCTTAGCCTTCAAACGTTGAATCAGGCGTTCCGTATCCTTAACCGTTAAATGATCCGCCTTGATTCGGGCTAAGAGCTTCGCCTGTTGCAATGGCGTCACTGCTAACAGCGCCCGACCATGACGTTCACTGATCTCACGGTTTAACATCGCGGTTTGCACTGGTTCACTCAACTTCAATAACCGCAATTTGTTGGCAATGAACGATTGGCTCTTGCCAACTTCCTTGGCCAATTTAGACTGCGTTAACTGATTGAGCTTCATGAGTGCTTGGTAAGCCTGCGCTTCTTCAACGGGGGATAGTTCCTCACGCTGCAAGTTTTCAATCAATGCTAGTGAGGCCGTTTCATCATCCGACATTTCTTGAATGATTGCTGAAACTTCCCGCCACTTTAGGGATTTAACCGCCCGAAAGCGCCGTTCACCCGCAATGATCTCGTACTTTTTAGGCTCATACTCCCGCAAAACGATGGGTTGTAACAGGCCGTGCGCCGCAATTGTTTGCGCCAGTTCTTCAATGCCCCGTTCGCTAAAGACTTGACGGGGTTGAAACCGGTTCGGCACAATGGCCGCAACGGGTACCATGACCACGTTTTGCTTGATTGATTCGCCATGATCTTTATTGGCTTTATCTTTATTACCAAATAATGAGAACACCATCACGTCCTCCTTTCACAACTTAGCGTCCACTTGAAACGCCATCGCTTATTCCCCACCGAGGGGTTCTTTGTTTGGCGTACCAGCTTTTCGTGGATACCGCTTAGGGGTTGACTTGAGTTTATCGATCACCACGATATGCCGACCATCACCAGATTCAGGTAACGTAAAGGCTTGATCCGATACCAGCTTACCGCCAAGTAACGTTAACGCCTTTTCTGCATTGCCCAATTCCGTTTCAGTTTGCGCCGCCTTCATGGCCACGAATTGCCCACCCACTTTAACCAAAGGTAAGCACAGTTCGCTCAACACGCTCATCCGCGCAACGGCCCGGGCCGTCACTAAATCATAGCTTTCCCGATGTTCAGAGCGTTTGCCACCGAACTCTTCAGCCCGCGCATGGTAAACAGATACCCCAGTTAAGCCCAGCGTATCGATCAACGTCTGTAAGAATGTGATTCGTTTGTTGAGTGAATCCACAATGGTGATCTTCAACTGCGGAAAGGCAATCTTCAATGGAATGGAAGGAAAGCCAGCGCCGGCCCCAACATCACACAAACGAAGCGGTTCACTAGTCAACTGTGGCACGTAAAACGCTGGCGTAAGTGAATCGTAGAAGTGTTTTAAATAAACCTCGCCACGCTCAGTGATCGTCGTCAGATTCAGATGCTTATTCGTTTCAACCAGCAATTCATAGTACTGGTCAAACTGATCCATCTGCGTCTGCGTCAACGTGATTCCCTGAGCGGCCAAAGCAGCTTGAAATTGTGTCTCGTTCATGAAGTTTTCTCCTATAATTTCTCTGTGAAACACGTGTTCCACGTTCTTTTCTACTTTACCTTAAATTGAAGTTAGACGCAATAGCATAACCCTTTCGTTTGTGTCTAGCGTAAGTGTGCTACTGTTCAGTTTGTGAAGTACGGTGATTTGCGTAAACTGTCGATTCCGGTATCCGGCTAGGTTCCTGCTGTGGGGCCGGTCTGAGCCAAAGAGCGGTCTCAGACCTCGAATTGAAGCCTCGCCAAAAATCGTGCGAGTCTTCAATTCGTCCCCGATAATTGGTGGTTGTTGGAAGTTCGTCAACAACCACCAATTATCGCGACACAGCATCCACCTAGCCGGATACCTCCATCTCACAATGTGCACACAGGCACTGTTGTAGACCATCTCAAGTACTTAACTGGACAACTTGCAGCGGCAACACAATAACCTAACGTTGATTCGACAAACGCAGAATTAAATAATAGCTACCGTTTCATAATCGTGCTGAATATGGCATCGATACCTGCTTAACGCCAACGTAACGATGTTAAGTCCACGCAAACATGACGCACGACTGGCAGATTTAACATTGCACAATCGTTGATTCGTTGTGGTTACTGAATATTGACCACTATCGTTTCTTGCGGTTGTTGAGTTGTCATCAAGCGTTGCGGTTGTCCAGTTTCGTCAACTTCAGATTGTTGCAGTCAGCAGTTGGGTTCCCGACAACGCACCATGTAGCGGGAGGCGGAGGCGCGCGAGGCTCAGCAGTGTCGGTATGACTTGGGCAGTCGTGCCTCGTGGGGTTCGAGGTGCGAGTGCCCTAGTCATACGCGGGTCCGGAGAGATCCGGCATGGGCGCTTTTTGCCCATTCCTAGCTCGTAGGCCCGCCACTGCGTTCCAGCCTCGCATAGCGCCGGAGCCTCCCGCGGCATCCTCCCACTATAGAAAGCCAGAATCATTTCACAAACTAAACATGTGCAGTCATCAAAACTTGTCAGCAATCGCGCTTTCCGGCAGCCACGCCGAATGGCGCTGCGCGAGGCAGAAGCTTACACACCACCTTCTAACCGCCTCGCTCCGCGCACTACAAAAAACCACTCAGCCCCTTACAACTGAGTGGTTCATTCATATCGTTTAGCTAAATCACTTACTAATTAACGTTTACTTAATCGCAGTAACTTCTTCCAAGAACCACTTGTTGAAGGCTGCTGAATCAATGTCGACACAGACGTCGGCGTTGGTCTTGCCATCGTGGTAAGCACCACGGATATCGCCGACCGTTTCGCCAATGGCTGGGCCATCGGTTTGAACATCGATCCACATTGCCTTGGTGGTAATGGCTTCTGGGTGTAACAGGTAGAAGATGGTGTTCACATCGTGCATCGCGATCCCGGCATCCGAGTTGTCACCATCGTTAATGATGATGTCATGGAGCATCTTACCGGTTTCGTTCAACGTTGGCAGCTTTTCGATACTATCATGAGTCAATAAGGCCTTCATGGTAATATCCAAGCCAACCATCACGATTGGCACCCCTGCATTGTAAACGATTTGAGCAGCGTGTGGGTCGGTGAAGACGTTGAATTCCGCTGCGGAAGTCATGTTCCCCATGCCCAGTGAACCGCCCATAGCAACGATACGTTCAATGTTGTCCTTTACTTCTGGATATTCAGAGAACAGCAGTGCAATGTTGGTGTAAGAACCGGTTGGCACCAAGGTGATCTTTTCGTCACTCGCCAAAATCGCATCGCGAAGTGCTTCTACCGCTGACTTGTTGATTGGTTTTGGCAAGTCAGTTGGGAAATCATAACCCGGCATCCCGGATTCACCGTGGATCCGTGCAGCATCTTCAAAATGCTTGATCAGTGGTAACTTCGCTCCACTGGCAACTGGAATGTCGGCGTTAAAGAACCGAACCAGCTTCAGTGCGTTGATCGTGGTTTTGTCGACAGTCACGTTCCCCGCCACCGTCGTAATCAGTTGTAAGTCAATCTCAGGATCGTTGATGGCCATGGTAATAGCGGCTGCGTCGTCGATACCTGGGTCAGTGTCCATAATTACTTTAATTGTCATTGAAAATCCCTCCGTTAGTTAATTGTTGCCAATTGCATTTAGATTGGAAATTTCTCAACAAGGTATTTTAAATAATCGTACTCAATACCAAGTCAATTAAGAACAAACCACCCAGCAGGTACATGGCTGGGCTGACACGTTCGCTTTCGCCTGCGACCAACCGTAAAACGGGGTAACAAACGAACCCGAAAGCTAATCCCGTGGAGATACTGTTGGTGAGCGGGATCAACACAATGATTAAAAATGCTGGGAACCACGCGGCAAAATCGGTCATATCGATGTTGCCGATGCTTTCCATCATGATGGCGCCGGTGATGATAATGACCGGTGCGATGGCCGCTTGTGGCACGTAGGCCAATAGCGGTACGAAGAACAGTGATAGGCTGAACAGCACCCCTGCCGTAATGGCAGTAACGCCGGTCCGTCCGCCGGATTCGATACCCGACGCACTTTCAGCAGCGGCCACGGTCGGGCTGGTCCCAAGGAACCCTGAGAACAGCGCGGTAACCGCACTGGCCTTAAAGGCCCCTTTGAACTGCCGCCGATCGGGTAACACACCCTGTAAAAGGCCCATCGATTCAAATACCAGAATCATCGTCATCGAAAACGCAGCGAGGATGAATGGCACTGAGAGGATATCCTGAAAACTCGCATGGGCCAGCAATTGATGATAATCACCTAGCCGTGACAAGCTCACGGAAACGCTCTGTGAATCCCGAATTCCCAATAGCACCCCAATGACACTCGTCACTACGATACCAATCAGGAACCCGCCGGTCACGTGACGGAGATACAGGCCCACGCTTAGCAATAAGCCAAACAGGGCCAGTAAGGTTGCTGGTGACGCTAGGTTACCGAGTTCGATCAGCGCGGATTTACCACGGACAATCAAGCCCGCTTTCTCCAAGCCAATTTCAACTAAGAATAACCCAATCCCAGCGGTGATCCCATTTTTCAACGATCCCGGAATCGCCCGGGCAAACACGTTGCTTAAGTGGGTGAAGGCGACGATCATGTAAATGATGCTGGCGACAATTGAAATCGCCAACGCCGTCTGCCAGCTCAGCCCCATCGTTGAACAAATCGTGTAGGTGAAGAAAGCGTTGACCCCCATCCCCGGCGTCAGCACGATCGGCGCGTTGGCGAAGAAGCCCATGATCAGGCAACCCACCACCGAACTAAAAATCGTTGCAAACACACTTAGATCCGTTGGAATCCCCGCGTCCTTTAAGATCACCGGGTTCACGATGATGATATATGAAATCGCAAAGAAACTAGTTAGTCCCGCGATCATTTCGCGCTTTAACAGCGACTTGTCTTGCCAAACCTGTTTCAATGACAGGAGTGGTGTTGTTTCCTTTTGATGCAGTTGTTCCATGTAATACTTCCCTATCCTTTTGTCTTACGACACAGACTGATCGGGCATTGCAACTTTCCGGTCTCATCCGGGAAGCTGGGTTTCAGCGGGGGAGGTTGGTGAGTGGTGCCCAGCGCGGCTAATGGCGTATCTGATTTTAAAGATATGCTATTTAACTGCGTTTTTTGGCTACCGTGACTAAACGTGTTCCGAGAGGCAGAGACTTGCACCTAAGGTCCTTCCACCACAATCCCCAAAGTTCGGGGATTCTGACGGAAGGACCTTAGGCTCCAGTCTCTAACCGTCTCTCTCCACACTCTCCCGTTTCGACACCCACCACTTAATCTCTTCTTGGCCGTTTATGCCTTTGAAGACAAAAACAGCCCTAACCGAAAGAAGCTATCCTCGATTTGGGCTGTTCGTGGCATTAATTCTTGTTACCTTATTTAATTCGTTTGCCAGTGTGGCTGTTTACCAAACAAACAGACCAACGATCCCGGCAGACATGAGTGATACTAAGATCCCACTTAACAGCATGTAGCCAACGTTCTTTGAGATCAACTCGTTAGACTTCTTATCGGCCAAGCCCTTGAAGGCCCCGATAATCATCCCGGTCGTACTGAAGTTAGCAAATGACGTTAAGAAGACCGTCAGGATTGCTTGGTAGTGCGCACCGTATTTGGCAACATCGTGAATCGTTGGGGCAATCTTACCCATAACAACGAATTCGTTGGTAACCAACTTGGTACCCATATATTGCGCAAATTGGAAGGCGTGGCTGACATCGAGCCCCATCAACCAAGCAAATGGGAACATGATGATCCCTAAGATGTGTTCAAGTGACAACCATGGGTTAATTAAGCCCAAGAGTTGGTCGATCAAGGCAGCTAAGGCCACGAAGGCGATAACGTTGGCTGCGATGATCAAGATCAACCGGCCGGCACCTAAGATTGAATCACCCAAGAATGAGAAGAATGGTTCTTTAGAACCATCTTCTTCAACATCGCTTTGTTCAGCAGCAGAAGACCCACCAACTTTGGCGATAATGTCTTCTTCTGGTTCGATGCTAACTGGGTTCAAAATGTTAGTAATAATAATGGCATTTAAAATGTTCAATGGAATTGCGGTCAAAACGTAGTTCCCAGGAACCATTTGGGTATATGCCCCAATGATTGACGCCGTGATACATGACATTGACATCATGGCCAACGTCAGGTTCCGTTCAGCACGCATGGTTTGGATCTGCAAACGTGAAACGGCTAAGGCTTCCGTGTTCCCAAGGAACATCATTTCAACTGAGAAGAATGATTCGAACTTTGGTTGGCCAGTGATCTTAGACAACCCACGGCCGATCCACTTGATGATCCATGGCAAAACGCCAATGTAAGTTAAAATATCAAACATTGGTACGACCAACAGAATTGGTAGTAAGGAACTCGTCACGAAGTTCATTGACTTCGCAGTCCCACCGAAGTCTGGGGTAACCCAGTTTGGTAAGGCGAACACGATCCCTTGATAAGCCACTTGAACTAACCAGTTAAACCCATCGGCTGCAGCTTGCACTGCTTCACGACCCCAAGAGAAACTGGTCAGGACCCAAGCAATAACTAAGTTAAGCACTAAAACAATTGCGGTTGACTTCCAGTTGATTGCTTTCTTTTTCTTGGAGAATAAGAACGCGATCCCTAAGTAAACCAAAACCCCAATAATGTTGACGATCAGATACATCGACATTAAACTAAACCCTCTTTCTAGTATTTGGCGAGTCAATCACCCGTCGTTAAGCCTAGTTCGCTTAAAAACGCGTGGCCAGCTTGCGACTGTACACCGAGAAAGTTTTTTTCAACCGTTGCGGCAACGTCGGCCAAAGTGCGCCGAATACCAAGTGCGATGCCCGTTGGTCGTTTGCGTGAAAATGAAAATAATGGCACGTACTCACGCGTCAAACGACCAGTCTCCGGATCAATTGCCTGCGTTGCCGTTACAATCAGTAACGTATCCGCTGGCAATTGTTGACTAAGCGTCCCTAAGCGCGCATCAATGGTCATCAACCAGTTGGCGTAGGCTTCCGACTGCTGCGCTGCAGCTAACCGAAGGCCATCGACTAATCGAATCACCGTTAATCCTTGCTGGTGGTTGGTTGCTTGTGCCAAAGCCGCTTCGTCATCAGCAATCTGCTGAATCGGTTGCGCCATTCCCGCAATTGCGGTGGCACTCACAACGTTAACCGCTATACTTGCGTGCATTAAGCGGTCAAATACCGCTGTTGCATCGCCCTGCCAAAGTTCTGCCCACCCGGTCGTCGCGGTCCAATCAGCGGTGCTGACGTGAACGCGGCCATAAAACCCGGTCGGCTCAGCAACAGTTGGGACCCCAGGAACGGGATTCGCATCCCGAAGGTTTCCAAGTCCCCACTGCGCCAGTGTTGGCAAGTTAAAGTTCGTCAATTGCATCGCGGCACGCTTAAGCGTATCTGCCCCAATCGAATCATAGCGATTCGCTTCGGGTGCTTCGCCAATACCAAGCGCCCCTAAGTCAACGACCACAACGTGTTGAAAAAAACTGTCCATGCAATGTTGCTCCTACCCACTCATTTTTGAGCCCCTAAACTCACGAGGAAAGCTCGCACTAATTCTACATTGTTTCCTAGCCCGTCACAACCAACTTTGCTTGGTAAAATTTCGGTTAACCGCTTTAAACTTGTCGTAATCAAGTCTAGTTTGTGAAACAATCTGATGCTAGTCGCCTTCTAACAAGGTTTCCATAACGGAAAAAAGGATCCACCAATTGTTTCGCCAATCAGTAAATCCTTTTACAAATCCAAAGAAATGCCCATATTTCTTCGGAGTGCCCCTGCCAAGGAAGTCCATTATAGCATATATCAAATTAGTTTAAATGGGTGATTACAATCGTCGACCAAACTCAGCCGACTAAAAAGACTCAAAGCTAAATGATATGGCACATTCAACCTTGAGCCCTATGATGCTTTGGAAGAGACGTGGTTACAAAACCAATTTACCCGCTTCGTAAACATTAAATTAATTATCTATCGCCTCATATACTTATTTCTAGCCAACTGCCGCAATTATCTTCATTCATCTAAATGTCATTTCAATTGCCGTTAAGCCAGATGGTAAACACTGCGGAACTTATCTGAATCTCATTACGCCGGTTCCTTATACTCCAAAGATTGTTCAACAATCATCGCATAAGCTCAACCTCGGTAACATTCGAACCCTTTATAACCCCTAAGTGATATCGCTACATCTAAGATATTCGCACGTTTTATGCAGAAACGCTAAGCATGTGTCGCTATTCAATTAGTGGTGTTACTCAAGCCTTAGGTGGCTAGCGTTCGTTAGAAATCCATTAATTCTGTGAACTGTCAAAACTCAAACATTGGGATCAAACTAGTTGTCTCGTTTGTTACCAATTCAGCCACTTCGATCTACAAAACGGGATCAAATCAACTTCATAATCGGTGTAACTCTACAAATGGAAACGTCCTGGTTTGTTAACCCTTATCTCTTCCACGGTTATATAGTAACACGGATTGTAACCGGTTACAACAGATTTGATTGAACTTTTTGTTAAAATTTGAGCAATTGGTTTTCGTAACCAACTAACCAGTCTTAAGCCTTGATACATCAGCATTCCTAACCTATCCCGGCTTAGACTTAACTCACCAAAAAAGCGTCCGGCATTCAGGTGTCAGGCGCTTATATGGTGTGGGCTTGAGTGACGACCGGTTGTCTGTTTGGAGGAAGGCTCGGTTCACTTATTAACTGCGCAATTCCGGCAGATAATCGTTTCACACCGGCTTTGTTCTAGCACATATATCATCGTTAATCAAGGAACTTGCTTACTGTCGTTTGTGTCCAGCGTAAGTGTGCGGAGCGAGACGGGTTGAGAGCAGTGTGTAAGGCGAGTCCGGTGAAGGCGCCCGGGCCTGGCGGGTTTACCGGACTCGCCTTACATGCAGCTCTCAGTCTCGCGCAGCACGACTCGACGAAGTCAGAAGCCTATCTGGCCATTCGGCGTGGTGGCCAGAAAGCGCGCGGTTGACAAGTTTCTATAACTTCAGGAACCCTGGAAATAACAGTTTAAGCGGCGCCGAATTTTGTAGCCTGAACGAGCGCTTTTCAATGCGGCTTTGGCGAGCGAAGCGACGACAAACAGCCAACACCCCAATCGCACCCAACCCTTACGCTGGATCCAAACGTAAATAAAAAGATCCGAACAACAACGTGCTCGAATCTCATCACATTACCTATTTAGTTTTAACAACTGCACCATCCTGCGTCCCAACAACGACTGTTTGGGTCATGTCTAAGAACAGGCCGTGTTCAACGACACCGGTCATGTTGCTGAGTTGATCAGCTAAGTCGTATGGCGCTTGAATCCGGTCTAAGTGTAAGTCAACGATCAAGTTACCCTCATCCGTCTTGTAGTTCTCACCATCAGCGGTTTGACGAACCGTTGGCTTGTAACCCAAGTCAGACAGACGCTTAACTAGTTGGTGGTGCCCATAGGCCAGCACTTCAACTGGTAGTGGGAACTTACCAAGTTGGTCAACCAACTTGCTTTCGTCAACGATCCAGGCACATTGCTTCGAGTTAACGGCAACGAGTTTTTCCCAAGTTTGGGCACCGCCACCACCTTTGATCCCGTTTAATTGGGGATCAATTTCGTCGGCACCATCGATCGTAATGTCGATTTGATCAACTTCGTCTAACGACTTAATTGTCATGCCTAGCTTGCTGCCGTAATCAGCAGTCCGCTTCGATGTTGGCACCCCCGTGAAGTGAACCCCTTCGTTCTTCATCCGTTCACCAAGTGCGTCCAATAAGTAACGCACCGTGGTGCCGGTTCCCAAACCAACGATCATGCCATCGTCAACGAGTTCAGCTGCGCGGTAGCCAGCGATTTTCTTGAGTTCATCTTGTGTCTTCATCAAAATCCTCCCAGGATTAGTAAAACGTTTTTGTAAACTACTTTTCCACTCTAATCTTATTCGTTTCCGGTGCGCTGGTCAAGATGTAACCGTCACCACTTTTAGGAAGTTTTTTGACGTAAACAACCGGTTTTTTCCTTAAATTCTAATCAACGAAATTTAGTGGAAACTAGTTTAATCGCCACGATAATCGATGACCTCACACCCCTTCTATATCATTAGTGAGATTGCGTTTTCGTTACAGTTTCAATAATTGGCTCGAAAAAGCACCAATTTTCTCATCAAATTAGCCTCATCTTCATAATTTCATCACAGTTTTCCCGATAAAGTTCATACTTTCTTCACGGTTTAGCCGTATTTTTTGAACATTTACCTGACATAATATAATTGTCAGCTTTGTGAACATTACATTACTTTAAAGGAGGTGGCCATGTGTCGACCCATTCGACCAAACGACGAATCATTGTAACGATTATTGTCAGTTGTCTCGTGCTGATTTTCGGTGCCTCGCTCTTAACACGGGAAGTGAGTCTGCAATCGCCTAGTCTCCTACCGCGTGGCAAAGCGCTGATGAACAGTCATGTCAGAGTTCATTTTGTGACTGATAGTGGCCACCGGTTAAAGACCTACTACTGGTCGACCAGCCACACCACTGGACGCGGTACGGACGTCACCGACATCTTCAATAGCGACATCATCGAAGAAGACAGTGGCATCAACGACCACATTCCATTAGACTACAGCTTTGATCAAACCGATTTGAAAAACATCCGAACGTTAAAATCCGTCAAGCTTGGCGACACCATTTCATTAACCGTCAACAAACTTCCTCAGCGCGACCGTCTCAAGGGATTTCCCCGGTTTATTAAGTGGTTAGTTAACGGCTGATTACTGAATTCCTGCTGTTACTTACTATTATTCTGTGCCTATACATGGTATGATATTAGAGGTAATCAATGCACCAATGGTTACGCCTTGTGATGGCCGATTGCGATCACAAGCCACCTTGCCGTTGCTTCGAGACGGCTCACCAACTGAGTTCTCCAAACATTGAACCAAATGATCCTCACCAACCCGCTTGCATGATTGGTGAGGATCATTTTTTTGTGTCGTTTTAGATGACCTAATAGAACCGACGGCGTGCCCAACTGGCAACGCCACCCGCAAAAATCAATCCTGTTAATCCCAACACCGTATCGCGTTTTTCTCGTGGATCTTCAGTGTGCCAGAAGCGCAGTGGTTGATCCTGATCAGCAACCTGCATTTTTGCCAGTTGACCGTTAGCCGCTGCTTGTCCTATCTGCGGTTGACTGGTCAAGCCGATGCCAAGCGCCAGCATTCCGATGACGATTATCCTTACCATTTCTGCGCACTCCCCTCTTAACCTCAATGACGTTTCATTACCGCCATCGTACGCGCGAAATGTCGAGATAGCGTATCGATGATGTAAAGGTTTAGCATCGTTTTGGTAAAGGTTTCGTATCGATCACAAAAAATAGCGAATTCTCACTTGAAGAATTCGCTACACTACGTTGCTTTAAAGATCAATTTTTAAGTCACCTTCAATGTTTCTTTTTCTTGTGCCAAATACCTAAACTCCCTAACAGACTTAGCAATGCCACACCAATCATCGTCATTACGCCAGTTGTTTGTTCCGTAGTTTGTGGTAGTGCCGCCGCTGCTTTTACTTTAGTTGCCTTTGGCGCGACTTGAGAATGTGCCAAGTCTACCGTTGCTGTTGTATCATCTTGATGACGTTGTGCTGCAACTAATTCTGGTTGTGTTTGTAATGTTGCTGAAGAAGGTTTATGCGCAATTGGTGCTGTCGGTTCTAAAACCACAGTATCTTCATCCTCAGCATCTGCAATAATTGGCAATTCTGGTAATGCTTCTTCATCTGGTGTATGTGCTTCTTCTGTCTCAGTTTCCAGGTCTGGGTCTGGGTCTGGGTCTGGGTCTGGGTCTGGGTCTGGGTCTGGGTC
>NZ_BAABMI010000042.1:0-26344 GCF_054785195.1 Secundilactobacillus muriivasis
TCTGGGTCTGGGTCTGGGTCTGGGTCTGGGTCTGGGTCTGGGTCTGGGTCTGGGTCTGGGTCTGGGTCTGGGTCTGGGTCTGGATCTGGATCTGGATCTGGATCTGGATCTGGATCTGGATCTGGATCTGGATCTGGATCTGGATCTGGATCTGGATCAACCGAGTTTTGTAAATCCCAACGGTGGCTCTCTCCTCCAACGTTTACTGTATCTGCCACCAAGTTACCGTTGGTATTAACGTTAAGGATCAGTTCGCCCGTATCATTAGGATTACCAACCGCTAGCAAGCTACCCCACATCCGATTCTGAGTTGTTACACTAATTTGACGTACCTCGTCAGTTTCTTTTGCGTTAAAGTTCCACAAGAAATTATTTTGGTAGAAGTTTTCAGTTTCATCTGGATCGATTTCACCGTTGATTCCTTTCAACTTTACTTCCGTATTCACCAAATAATTATCACTATTGCCAATATCAACGTTAAAGACAATCGTCACACCTTCTCCTAATATATCAGCATTTTCAATCATTAGCTTATAGTTAGCGCTAAGAACGTCAGCTGCTAGATTAATAATCAATTGATTGCCATTTACTTTTTCCTTTAACGTTTCAATATCAATTACTCGATCATTACTTTCTTTCCAGTCACTATGCTTAAACGTGGCTGCCGCTTCCTTTTCAAATAACGTTTGTGATAATTTACGCAACTCATCAAGTGTTGCACTTACATCTAAATACTGTGACGGCTTTTCTTGAACAATTTCCGTTGGTTCTAAGTGATTAATCATGGCCGTTTGACCACCTAGCCTTAAGAAAATCTGATTACCTTTCTGGGTAACTGTTAAACCCTCGATATCGCCAAGAACCAACTTGTTATCTCGGCTCGTTTTAAAGGATCCGGGTAACCCATTGTTACTAAAATCGAGTTCTCTAATGTACGATACTTCAAATTTGACATCACCATCATCTTTGACCGGTGTCCCAAAATCACTATTTCCAGTTAAATAATTCGTGGCAACGTTCCCCGCAGTATGCGCATTAAGCTGTGCTTGATTAGCAAATACATGGAACAAGGAAGCAATTCCCAACAAGTTCGCCTTCGTGTAATTCTCAACAGATCCTTCCCACTTATAATAATCTTCTAACCACGCTTGAACTTCGTCATCATCAAAGAACGTTCCGGCATCTTCAAGTTTTACTTCTGTCTCCTTGACTACTTTAGCGGATTTAGTATCCGAAGTTGTCACCGACTTATTATCGGTTTGAGTCGTCGAGACGGTCTCCTTCTCACTATCAGTCGACACGGTTCCTGACGTGCCTGATGACGATTCAGTTTGAGGTGCCACATTGGTTGACGAACTAGCTTGAGTAGTCACCGGAGTTGCACTCGGTTGTGTTGGTGCTGCTACTGTTGAGGTTGCAGTCGTCACTGATTCCGTTGTTTCTTCCGCTACCGGCGTAGTAGTCGCTGAAGCTTCAACGGTTGATTCAGTGCTTTCTGAAACTTCAGTAACTGCTGATTCGGAAACCACTTCCGATACTGCTGTTTCCTGATTTACCGTTGAAGGATTCGTTACTGGGTCAGCAGTCGATACCGCCGCAGTCGTCGTTGCGGTCGTTGACTCAACCGACTCCTCATTACTTACCGTTACCGTTGATTCAACAACCTCCGTAACCGGTGGATCCGTATTGTACTGCGTTTGCATCGAAGCAGTTTCAGTATTTTCCGCAGCATTTCCCACCATTGGTGTTAGCCATAGAATTGACGTTGCAATTCCTGCAACTAACCAAATTTTACCAGACTTATAGAGCTTAAATCTAACAATTTTTTCTTGGCATGGCTTATTCATGTCAATGCACCTCCGTTGGTCGTGTCAAGATTAGTCATTAACTTTAAGTTATCCTTACAATTTAATTTAACTTATTAATATGAACATTTTATGAATATTGATTGAAATTTTATTGTTTTCAAATTATGTATACTATAATTACACTTTTATCATGCGTATCATAAACATACAATCGCCTTCAATATTCCTAAACCGTCTCCTTTACCTAACTAATTACGCTTGGAAAACCCCACCCAATTGTGTACACTTAGCTTAGGATGTAGCATTTTAATATTGGAGGAGATTGACTATGACAACGCGAAAAGTGGTAAATGCCTTATCATACATTTCGATTATTTTTGCGCCCTTTCTATTCCCCATCATCGTTTGGTTCCTGAGTCGCGATGATCCGGACATGCACCACCACGCTGGGCGGGCAGCCTGGTTGCACCTGATCCCGATTGTACTGACGGTGATCGTTTTGATTATTTCAGGTGTGGTTGGCGTCGCAACTAACGATTCCGTCTCTACTGGCGGAACGGCATTCTTCTTGCTGTTGTTAGCGGGGATCGTTGATTTGGTGCTGTATGTTTATAATATTTACTTTGGGTTGAAGATTTTGATTCGGGATTAATTTGCTAATTAGATTGATATAAAAATGCCTAGCTGGTGCTCACGAGGTTGCGTGAGTATCAGCTAGGCTCTTTGTTTGGTATTTTTTTATGGCTGTTTGTGCTACTTATTGGTGTATTTAGCTTGTGCTGACGTGGTGGGTTGCTTTTATCGACTGCTCGTTGGCGATGCTCACTGCTACTACCTATTTTCGATGCAAATTTGATTGCTGCTTCTTGGGGTTCAGCTTACCTTAGTGAAGACCGTCAGCGACATCGCGTTCTGGCCACCGCGCCGAAACGTGCTTCGCAAAACTGAGAGTTGCATATAAGGGCGTCATCATCTAACTGGCCATGCTCATTGCTATTACCTATTTTCGGCGCCAATCTGACTACTGCTTCTTGGGGTTCAGTGACCGATTGTGAAGCCTGTCCGCGCTACTGCGTTCTGGCCACCGCGCCGAAACGTGCTTCGCAAAACTGAGAGTTGCATATAAGGGCGTCCCAACATAACTGGCCAAAGCCCGGCCAGTTATGTTGGGACGCCCTTATACTCCACTCTCAAAACGTTTTGCTACGCACTCTCTACCAATACCCCAACTTCTCCGCCAACTTAGCTCTTGCAATATCCCTTGCTGACACACTTGGCGTTTCTCTTCTGGAATCGTTGGTATCCTTTGGTGCATTCCAGCTGTACTTACCCGTTACGGCGCTGCTGAAGCCGTCGTCGCTGGTTTCGGCATACATAATGTCCGTTAAGTACGGTGTGTGATCCAAGCCCAGTGAATGGCCCATTTCGTGGACTAAGACGCTTTCCCAGTACGTGGTTGCTTCTGGGGCCGCTGCCTTTTGGGCTGCAATCAGTTCGTTATACAGCGCCTTACCTTTATCGTAATTTGCTTTCTTAGTTGTTGCATCCGTTGCCGACTTATAGGCCGCTGCTACCTTTTCGTATTCGGTATACAGTTCCCGAATCTGTGGTGTATCAGCGACACTATCGACATAGGTTGGATCGGCTAATGCCGTTGAACTGAGGTAGATGTGGCTACCGTCGTTCAAGCCATCCCAGTCGCTAGCGGCTTGGGTCGATAGTATCAGATCGTGCTTCGTGGCCGTCCCCGTAATGAAGACCTTTTGACCTAAAGCCGCGTTCCACACGCTCATCGCTTTCGTAGCGTATGTCTTCAACTGACTTTTAGCCACGTAGACCCGAATCTGGTCATTCGTGTTGTTCGTTAACTTCCCCGTTAAGTTAAAGTTCTTCTTCAACGTCGCGGCGTATTTGGTATAAAAACTGGCCGGTTGCTTTAACAACGAGCTTGCTGGTTGCAGGTCCGTGCCGTTCGCAATCGTCTTCATCAGTGTGCTACCGGACATGCTAGGGGTGGTTAAATACCCGCGCCAAACCCAGCCGGCCTTCTTCTTGTTGCTAGCCGATTGAATGTAGTAGTACACCCGCGTCTTACCGTTCACCTTCAGCGCTTCATGACCTTTAGCGTAGAACGTGGTGTTTGGATAATTCGATAATTTAAAGACTTTCTTCGCTAATTTGCCGGTATAAGCGTACGCGTGAGCTGCCTTCGACTCATTGATCTGGTACGCTTTTTGCGTCATTTTTTTCTGCCACACTACGGTGACTTTGGTTTTCGCCTGTGCTGTCGCTGGCTTCGTTGCTGACTGGACGCCAAACGTCAAGCCTAACGACAGCGCTGCGACTGCGATAATGCCTAGTTTTTTCATGCTGTTGCCCCCTTATCGCACCGACGTCGGCGCGTGGTAAACCTATTAGGGTCATTTTAACACAGTCCCCACAAGTTTTTGGGCAATGACGCTGTAAACGTTACCTAAACGTAATGCTTAACTCCTTGTTAACCGCCAGCGCAATTTTCTCCAAGGTCTCGACGGTGATATTAGTGCCGCCGTTTTCCCAGCGAGCAATTGACGATTGCGGGACGTTCATCCGTTGCCCCAACTGAATTTGAGTCAACCCCGCCTCCATCCGTAACCGTTGAATGGCGATGGCGTACTTGTATCGGATGCTGTTGCGGTGAAACTTCTTCGCCAACTCCGGCTTATCAAACATATTCGTGACTTTCAAAAATAGCTCCTCCTGAGTGTGAGTTGTCAGTTCTCCAAAAGTGATTGACATCGACAATTAATCGCGTCTAACGCATAGTTTACAAAAATACCGTAAAGCGTCTAGCGAACACCTGTTCTTGATTTTTGAAATTGTTTATGGTAACCTTAATTTATTCGATCGATGCGATCCGATTGAATAGTCTTTAAAAATTCCTAATCAAGTCCAATGTCAAACGTCCCAGTGATGTTTTGACAGCCAATCCCGGCCGCGAACCGTCCCTTTGCGACCGGGATTTTTTTGATGTTATAATAGCGATAAATGCCGTTTAGGAGGCCCTTTCATGACAACACCCTACACGAATCAACACCAACAGTTAGTTGAGATTCCCGTGATCAATTCGGTTCTGAACCAGTTGCCACTGACCAGTTTAACGAACATCACTAGCACTGTGATGACCGTGGCTGACGGTCTACCGGATGGCGACTTCATTTACCTCGACCTCGCAAACGACGCGATGAGTCCCGAACTACCCCATGATACGCGGGTGCTCGTGCAGCGCCAAGACCGCGTGGCCAACGACAGTTTAGCTGCCGTTAGCTTCGGTCGCGAGATCAAAGTCGGCCGCGTAACCGAATTACCGAACGGCTGGATCCTCTCGTTCGATAATCCCCTATACCAACCGGTCTTTATTTCGCCAAACTCATCAAAAATAAATTTTATTGGTCGCATTATTCGCAGCATCCGGACCTACTCCTGACTGCCGGTAGCTAACACTAACCAAAATCTGTCTACCAAACAACTTCTTAATTTATGGTTACCTTTCAATCCAAAAACCACTCTTTTGATGACAACGTGCTATCCTGTTGTCATGAGGAGGGACATTATTTTGAAGAAATCAATCACTTATTCACTCATGACGAGTTTTGCCCTCATGGGCGCATTTGGTCTCGCCCTAGTCGCTAACCCAAGTTCCGCTAGCGCGAAGACCTACACGAATCCCACGTCGTTGCAGAAGCACAACTGGTATTCGTACCACGAAGACGAGTATGGCACGTGGCGTTACTACAAGCTGCATTTTGCCGCCCACTCCGTCTATGAATTTACCAAAACCAGCCGCAGTGGCAAGTGGACTGAAAACAAAATTCCAGCCAACCGCTACTTCTTTAAGAGCGCCAACAAGGCCCACTGGTACAACTACGGTGCTACCAACGTGGATAACCTGCTGACGCGCAGCATCAAGATGACCAAGGCCACTAAAACTGGGACCGATGGCAAGACCCACTTGGTTCTCTACAGCTTTGACCGCTCCAACAACAAGGGTGGCATCAACCTGACGGGGCTTTATAAGACTTGGACTTACTTTACGAGTGCGAAGTATGTTTCGAACACTTACGAGTACTATCAAACGGTTAATTATTTGGTTAAATAGTGTTAAAAAAACTGATTCACCGCAGTGTGCGGGAATCAGTTTTTTTACATTCTGGGTCCTAAACGCGATTTTTGACACGCTTTAATAACTCAACGCCCGATAAGCATCCGCCTTCCGGTGCTTCTGCACCGTCGCGTTAGTCATACTGCTCCGCTTAACGGTCCACGGATCGTTGTAGTACAGCCGCGTGCTGGAGTAACCGGTAACCGTCAGCGCGTGGTTACTGAAGCCGTCCACGTTGGCCACCCAGATGACAACTAAGTGGTTTTGACGAACCTGTGCTTTAATAGCCGCCAAGCTGGCACCAGTCATGTTTTTAGCGGTTCCCATGTGGGCCTTCACAACGCTCATCAAACCACCCGGATAGACGTACCAGCCCGTACTGGAATAGGGACTACCAACGAAACCCTTGTTAGGGTCACTGCTTCTTGGCATCTCCTTAGCCAAACTCAGCTTGGTCACGTCTGCGCCACCAAACTGCAACATCATCGTGGTGGCCGTAATTTCACAGCCGGTCGGCAGTTCTGGTCGCTGGGCGATCAACGGTGCCACCACCCGGTAGTAGCTCTTCACCGTACCGTTTTGGTGGATCCAGCCCGTATACGTATGATTGTATGTAAATTTCAGCCAGGTGGCGCCATTCACGACCTCTTCCCGGGTAATATGCACGAATTTATTCCGGAAGTTATAGCCACTACTGATCTTCGTCAGGTTGGCCGTCGACGTGGCGTATCCGCCAGACTTATAAATGCCGTAGTTATGCGTCGTATTCGGACCGATCTTCGTATAGTAATTAACCGTCGTTAGACTTTCCACGGGTTGAATCGTGGCCGCTTGTGCGCGTTGCGTCGGTAAAACAACCATACTTAACCCCAACGCAATTGCGATTCCAGCCAGAACACTGGCTATTCGGTGACTTCTTTGCATCATCAGCACTCCAAATCATTTTTGATAGTTTGATTATACCGAACTTCAGCCCCAATTCGATCAACGACATCACTTTGTAGTCAAACGGTTACATTTCTCCTCATTCGTCCCACGCAAAAATGCTATACTGGACGCACTAATACCGCGCAGGAGGCATTTCACCATGTCGAAATCACAACGTCACCTCTTCTTCGGACTGACCGCCATCGTGGCGCTTGCCCTACTCCTCTTCATCGGCTACCGCTTCGGCAGTCAGCTTGAGGACGTGCTTCACCTAATCACCAACCGGCAAGAACTCGTTCGCGTCTTCCAACACCATACGCCACTGGATCTCATCACCTACACCTTGTTGATGCTGATCTGCTTTTGGTTACCCGGCGCTCCGGTGGCCGTGCTCGCCATTGCGGCGGGGGTTTGCTTCGGCCATTGGACGGCATTTGCCATGAACGTTATCGCCATGACGGTCGGGAACTTTACGGTGGCGAACCTGCTGCCAGAAATCATGCATACGCCGAAAAATAAATTTTCCCAAAAACTATACGCCGACCTCTTAAAAATTCGGCATCCCAGCATCGGCCTCGTTCTGGGGTACGCGATTCCATTCATTCCCAGCACCGTGATTAATCTGGCGGCCAAACGGCTGATGCCCGCCCGTGGCCGATTAGCTGGTATCTGTTTACTGGGTAGCTTACCACCAGCCTTCCTCTACGCCTTTGGTGGTGATGCGGCCTTACGTGGTAATTGGCTGCATGTGGCAATCGTGATCGTGGTTGCCGTGCTGTTATTCGGCTTGCTTTGGGTGATCCATCACGACCGCAAGCAACTGGAAGAACACCTTTAAACGCAAACTACAAATACCCCATTTTATCCCACTCGCGGTATGATGGACGTAACGCTTTATGAGAGGAAGGATCATGTCACATGTCTGAACCAATCACGCACATCGAAGTTCGGGGTGGCAACGTCAATAACCTGAAAAACATTGACGTCGACATTCCCTTAAACCAATTCGTCGCCATTTCTGGCCCCTCGGGGTCGGGGAAGAGTTCGCTGGCGATGGGCATCTTATACGCGGAGGGCTCCCGGCGCTACCTTGAAGCGCTCTCGACCTATACCCGCCGCCGAATCTCGCAATCCAATAAATCTCAGGTTCAATCCGTTAAGCATATTCCGTCAGCCCTTGCGCTCCGGCAACGACCCAGCGTCCCATCAGAACGCTCAACCGTCGGCTCGCTGACCGAAGCCTTTAACGTGATTCGACTGATTTTCTCACGGTTAGGCTCGCCCGTTTGTCCCAACGGTCACCGAATCGACCCAACCATTCAAATCGCGCAAGCCATGGACCGGCCGGGTGACAAAATGGGCATGATCACCTGCCCCACCTGTGGTGTACAATTCATGGCCACCGGCGCGGAAGACTTTTCGTTCAACTCCACCGGTGCCTGCCCGGATTGCCAAGGACTAGGCGTCGTTCGCGAATTAGACGAATCAAAGCTGATCGGTGACGAAAACCTCACCATTGACGAAGGCGTCGTTGCTTCGTGGCACCTCCCCGGCCGAAACTTCATGCCCAAACTAGTCGCCACGCTTGGTGTCCGCACCGATGTGCCTTACAAGGATCTGACCGACAAAGAACGCAACATCGTCCTCCACGGTGAACGCAAGCAGTACCCCTTCGACTTTCATACCGGCACCGGCCGGGTATTTCACGCGGAAAAGACGTTGTACGAAAATGCCTACGAGGCCGTTACCGAATCACTGAAGTCCTCGAAGAGTGAGCGGTCAATTGCCAAAATCAACTCGTTCTACCACTTCTCAACCTGCCCGACTTGTCACGGCTCCCGGTTAAATCCGGAACGACTCAAGCAGTTGGTGGGCGGTCGCAACATTGCCGAAGTGGCCGATATGCAGTTGAATCAGCTTGCCGACTGGGAGGCGATGACTAAGGCCAACCTGCCCGCCGACATGGGTAACCTCGCCAATATTTTGTTCACTGAACTGGATGACACGTTGCGGCCACTGTTGGAATTGGGACTCGACTACCTCAGTCTATCTCGAAACGGGAACACGCTATCCACCGGTGAACTGCAACGGATCCAACTTGCCCGGACACTGCGAACCGAAACTACCGGCGTCCTGTACGTCTTGGACGAACCTTCAATTGGCCTGCACCCCGACAACATTCAGGGCCTGATCCACGTCTTTCGCCAGTTGATTGCGCAAGGCAACTCACTGGTCGTGGTTGACCACGAAGTCGACATTATTGCGGCCGCCGACTGGGTGATTGAAATCGGTCCCGGTTCTGGCGACGCTGGCGGGAACGTGATTGCTCAGGGCACGCCGAAGCAATTAGTCGCCGACCCCAACTCGTTGATTGGTCCGTTTATCTCGGGGAGCGCACAGATTCTCCAAGATAAGCACCCGGCCAAACAACCAACCGGACAGCAGACCACGATCCACATCGACGATCACTTCAACTTACACGACCTGACCGCCAGTTTCCCAGATAACCAAGTGACGGCCATCACCGGCTTTTCCGGCGCTGGTAAGACCAGCTTGATTCTGGACAGCTTGGTCCCAGCGATTCAAGCTCAGGCCCAACACCAGAAACTCCCAAGCCACGTCACGCAACTGACCACCGACCTGACCCACGTAGTCAGCGTCGACGCCACGCCAGTTGGGAAAAATACCCGTTCAACCTTGGCCACCTACTCGTCCATCATGAACGACCTGCGCCACCTGTTTGCGGACTTACCCGAATCAAAGGCCAAAGGCTACGGTATCGCCTACTTTTCCTACAACAATAAGGAGGGGGCTTGCCCAAGCTGTGGTGGTCTGGGAAATATCACGTTGGATATTCAGTACCTGCCCGATATGGAAGAAGTTTGTCCGGTCTGTCACGGTACCCGGTATAAGGATGAGATCCAGCAGATAAAATGGCACGGCTATTCAATCGTTGACCTGTTGGCGATGTCGGTTGAGGAAGCCCTGCCGGTATTTACCGATGTGCCTAAAATCGAACGGCAGTTGAAGCAGCTGCAAGAAGTTGGGCTCAGCTACCTGCACCTTGGCGAGAGCACGCCGACGTTATCTGGTGGTGAAGCGCAACGTTTGAAGCTGGTAAGTCACCTGACGAAGAAGCAGTCGGGGACCTTGTTTGTGTTCGATGAACCATCAATTGGCCTCCACCCATTGGACGTCCAAACGTTGCTGCAAATCATCGACCGCCTTCGGACTCACGGCGCAACCGTGCTGATGATCACCCATGATATGGACTTGATGATCAACGCCGACCACCTGATTGACCTTGGCCCACGTGGTGGCGATGCCGGTGGCCGAATCATGGCGACTGGCGCACCTTTGGACCTTGTTAAACAGCCTGAAGGGTTGACGATGACTTACCTTGCGGATCATTATCAACGATTTTTAAACCACTAAAAAATAAGCGTTAAAGCCTAATTGTTAGCCTTTAACGCTTATTTATTGTGAATTAAGATTCTTTTTGCCCAGTCTTATCCTCAAACGTCTGCGCCAGCACACGCCCCAGTTCCTGATCCGTCCGAATCGTTGGGTGCAAGATGCCGTCGTTCAGCGTTGCCAACCGATTCTTCGGCGTAATCAACTCTGGTGCGAGTTCGTTGAAATCAATGACCGCCATATGGTGCTCATCGTACACTTTTCGCAACGCATCCCGTTCTTCATTTAATGTGAAATCCCGGTCGTTCTTAAAGTTACTGCAGTCGTTGCCCTTATAAGTGTAGCGATTCATTGGCAAAATCCCGATGATCATCATATTGGGGTTCAACTTCTGTAGCCAATCAAGTCGCTCACTCAACGTCTTAGCGATGTGCTTCAAGCTACCCGATCCGGACTTGTTGGTGTAGTCGTTCACACCAATCGCCACGTAGAGGTAGTTCAGTTGTTGGAACTGCCCCTTGTGCTGTTCGATTTGGGACTTGAGGTCTTGTCCTACTCGGTTGCCAGACAATGCGTAGGTTGCGTAACGGTGCCCCACGATCTTAGCGTCCGGTACCGCAAAGCTGTACTGGTTCTTGGGGTCCATATTGATGTATTTGCCAAACCAATCAAAATACGAGTTGCCGTGATTGAAGTGGTAGCCGTCCCAACCGGCGGGAATGCTGTCGCCCACTACGCCAATCTTGCCGTGGTACGGCGTCAGCGCTTGGCCCTTTGGGTGGAAACTAGCGGACGTGATCGTCTTCAAATCGCTGGTTTTAATCCAAAAGGAGTGGTTATTGGCCCGATTGCTGACGTGGTAAAGGCGGGTCTTTTGCCCGTCAATTTTCACATCCGCATACTTATCCCGGTACCATGCCATCTCGTGCTGCTTGTTTTCAAGTTTAACTTCATCCGTTAATTTCAGTGACGAGTACCCCACTGCCCGCTGTTTAAGCGCGTAGGCGTGAACTCGCATCGCATCCGTCTTAATGACCTTCACCTGCTTAGCGTTACCATTCAACGGCACAAATGCCGCAATTCCGCCAACCAGCAGAACCGCAAACGCCGCAACGATCCAGTAACGTAGTTTTCTTAGTTTCATGTTTATCTCCCGTACTATCTCAATGTCATCTCTTTATCATAACATAGGTGGTTGGTGGAGAGAAGATATCTGAAAAATCGGGACTGGGGGGGCTGAGGTGTTTCATTTTGATTTTGAGTGGTACTGGCGACGATCATTACTATTATTTTGTTTTCGGCGCCACTTTAACTTTGATTTTCCGCAGGTCATCTACACAGTGCTGTTTGCTTAACTAACCTCGTTCTGGCAACCACGCCGAAATGCGCTCCGCAAGGCAGAGAGTTGCACGTAAGGCCCTCTTACCACCAACCCCAAAACTGGGGGATTCTATCTCGGTTTACTCAGCAAAGGATTGGTTGGCGACGAGCATTACTATTATTTTGTTTTCGGCGCCACTTTAACTTTGATTTTCCGCAGGTCATCTACATAGTGAAGTTTGCTTATCGAACCTCGTTCTGGTAACCGCGCCGAAATGCGCTCCGCAAGGCAGAGAGCTATGTGTAAAGGCACCAAGGTAAAAACCCAAACCCGGGGTTTTCACCTTGGTGCCTTTACACGCCGCTCTCTAAACGCCTTGCTCCGCGCTCTGCTCTACAATGCCTGCTGAATCAACTGCAACGCCAACACCGCATAAACGATCCCAATCATCACCCGCTGCGTCCGCACAAATGTCCGGTACTCTAAGCGTTGCTGTTCTTCGCTCTTGAACTCAAAAATATCGCCCATGACCTTCATACCACCCACAGCATCTACCCGCATCAAGTACAGTGACAACAGCGATAACGTTTGGTCACTATCTTGCACCTGCATGCCATGCTGATACAACTCTTCCAGTTCATCCGAGCTCAGCTGCACCACCTGGGTATGGGCTTGGTTGATGCGGTCCGCTAACGCTCGGTACGCTGGTGCGTTGCGGTCTAAGTCAGCGTACAGTTTCGTATCGGGATCATCAGGATCACCGTTCGTTGGCACTTTTGGCTGCGCCCAGCTTGGTAGCGGATTAGCGGTATTTGACCAAACTGCGCCCCGAATCTTGGCTAGGATAATTAACAAGTAGCCTGATGTCGTTCGGACTAACCGTTTGGGCAACGGCATCCGGTTGCGGCTCACGAATAGTACTGACATTGCGGCCAACCCGCCCCACAAAATCGTGAAGAACACCATTGTGATCAAATCTTGAATCACGTGGGTGCGTACCAGCACGATGTGGGCGATAGATGGCAACCAGCAGACCATCAACGGTAAAATGAAGTTGATAAAGACCGTGGCACTGCTCATCAACCGCCCCTGCTTCGAGGTTAAACTGTCACGAATTGTTTCAAAATACCGGCTCATGACCGTCATCTGACCGCGATAATCTTCAAACGGCACTAATAATTGCCGCTGCACATAAACGAGGTAGAACACGGTCACCGCGTTCATGGCTAAAATGACGTATTTGTAAGCAAGTTGACTGTCCATTAGTGCCTCCGATTTTTCAATGATTAGGTCTATGGTAACGGAGTTGGTGCAGATTGGCAAACGATGGGATTGGGAACGGGGTTGGTGAGTCATGTAGACCTTTACCGCTTATAATCATTTCATACAAAAACAGCATCCCTCAAATGAGGAATGCTGTTTTTCAGTTTAATCAGTTAACTTTTTAAAGCTAATTACTTAACGCTGTAAGTTGCCGTAGCATTTACAGTAACGTTGCTACCAGTACCAGAAGTTACTGGAGCAGCAGACTTAAAGGTGTAAGTCTTGCCATTAGCTGTAAATGAGGTTAACCCAGCTTGTTCAACAATGCTTTGGATTGTAGCTGCGGACACAGTTGTACCTGGAGTAACTTGATATTGTTTGTCGATCCCTGCGTTGTAAAGTGCAGTCCGTTGAGCAGTACTCAAAGATCCAGTTAAGCCGGCACCATTTTCATCTACTAAGTTCACGGTGATTTGACTAGTTTTGTTAGTAGTTGCAGCCGTTGAACTCTTAACATAGAACGTCACAGTAGAACCAGCTGGTGCAGTGGTTGCTGAACCCAAGCTAGCGAATGAAGCTGAACTGTTGTTATCTGTGTTAGAAGCAACGTAACCCGTTGGGATAGCTTTCAAGATTGCTGAGAAGGCAGTCCCGGTCGTCAAGTTAGCTGAGGCGGCAGTAGCTGAAGATGCGTAAGTGCTAAATGGCATGTTCAACGTACCAACGCTCTTGTTAGTGCTTAAATCGACGTAGTTCACAGTGATGCTGTTTTGAGTTGACTTCAAACCATCAGCATAAACCCAACCAGTAACGTTGGCGTTCTTATCGTCAACGACCTTGTAGTATAACCAGCCTTCACGCGTCTTAGTAGCCGCGTCAGTAACCGTAAAGGTATCACCAGCAGTGTAACCGCTCATGTCAGCCTTCTTAGCCTTGTATTGAGAGTATGATGGGTTAACCCAAAGTGTGTTCTTAGTTGCATCAACTAAGGTGTAACCAGTCGTAGTCGTTGGCTTAGCAGCGGCCGTCATGGTATCGGTAGAAGCAATCCCACCACCAAATGCAGTGGTGGTCTTACCGCCGTAGATCCACCCACGGTATTTGCCATCAAATGACACGATCTTGTAGTAGACCGAACCGCGGTTCGTTGTTGCAACTTGGTAAGCACGGAAGTAGTTTTGTGACTTCTTTGAGTTACCTAAAGCTGCCATCGTTGACTTAGATGCAACGACACGTGCCCCTCTTAACGTGCCCCTCTTAACGTACCAGCCTTCGTGTATAAGGCGTTGGTCCCGTTGGCGGTAACGTTACGGGTTTCAGGCGCCGTCGTCATCGTCTTGTTAGAAGTAACCTTTGCGTAGGTCTTAGCACTGGCTGTAGTGGTGGCTAAGCTAGATGCTGCCAAAACAGACACTGCTGCTAGGCCGAAATACAGTGACTTTTTCAATCCAGATTTCATGAAATGACACTCCTTTTTTATTGGCAAAATGCCGCTTGCTAACCCCTTGTTAGCTAACTATATTTTAACACTTTCGTTAATTTATCCATAGGAACGTGAGAAAAACTTAAGGTTTGAGAGTGCGGCGAAAAGCGCCTAGCGACTGGAGCATAAGCCCCTCTTGCCATAAACCCCGGTTTTTGGGGTTTGTGGTAAGAGGGGCTTATGTGCAAGTCGCTGCTTTTCGCCGCACGTTTCGGCGTGGCGGCCGAAAACAGGTAGCGTTGACAGGCTTCACAATCTACCAGAAACCCCAAGAAATCCAAGTTCAAAACCAGCCGAAAACAACGCTGCCAAATCGCACATCGCCAAAACCACCCATGCCAAGCCAACCGACATCTCGCTAGGTTACCTAATCGCCATTTGCGGTTCACACTCTCATCTAACTTTCGGGTGCATCTCATTTAGGTGGTCACGTCTCGGAACTGCGAACTGTCAACCAAACAGCGAGTCATCATCAATCATCATTTGATTGGTGGTGACTCGCTGTTTGGTTGAGATTTAATGGTTCTTTGAGGTCGTTCTTTTCCTATTTAGTGCGTGCATCCGTCAACTTGCATCCCTGTTCCCGAATCTCGTTTGCACGGTGTCCTTCGATTAGCGAGTGCTACTTGCGACGTGCACGACTACTACTTTGATTTCGACGCCGCTTGGACTCTTGTTTTCCGCAAGTCAACCAGTTAGTGAAGCCTGTCCGCACTTCTGCGTTCTGGCCACCGCGCCGAAATGCGCTGCGTAAGGCAGAGCGCTATGTGTAAGGCAACTTCAGTAAAACCGCTCAAAGCCCGAGCGCTTTCACTGAAGTCACCTTACACGCCGCGCTCTAACCGCCTTACTCCGCGCTCTGTATTACCCCCATCGTAACCGGCATATTCCGCTGATCAATCAAACTCACATTAACCGACCGATTCAACCGCTCAATGAGTTTCAGTTCCGTCTCGTAGTTTTCCGCGAAGTATTGTTGTTCACTGAACGCATCCGCCCACGCGACCAACTGATCAGCAGCAACCGCCGCCTGCGTCACGACGCCGGCAACGCTGCCTTGAACCACCCCGGCCAACTGGCGGTAGTCGTCATTTTCAATGGCGCCGACCAACAAGCCGGTATTTTGAAATTCATTCGCCAACCACCACTGGTTGAAGCCGTCTAAATCGCCGAAAGCCTGTACCTGCATCCCTGCTGGGTTCAGCACTTCGATTTGGCTTAACTTATCATCTGAATAGTGCACCGTCAACACGCCTAAGCCATTTTGACGGTAGTACTCGTCTCGATCCAACTTGCCGTCTTCTTGATAGAAGCGGTTTGCCGCCAGTACCCCAGCTGCGTTGACCGTGCTTTCTTCCGTCAACTGGCCAGCTTTGTAGTAGCCAATGTAGGCGATGTTGGTGGCGTCATCGTTGTAATAGCGCACCTTAACTTCCCATTGATCGGCCAACGTTAACGTCCGGACACTGCGATCATCGTTCCACGTATCATCAACGGGATCACTTGGCAGACTAACCTTAGCGCTCAAGTCACCTTCGTGTTGTAGGTCATACAACGGACTGTGAATCTTCAACCGATCACTGTCGATACCTAACGCGTCCGCCCATTTAGCTAAATGCTCGCTGAGGTCGATCGCAAAGGTGGCCGTAAACAACCCTAACTGCTTCACGCCACGCCGCAACAATAACTGCGCCGCCTGCTTCACAACGGGGAGTTGGTCAGCCGTAAAGCTATCCATGTCAAAAATCACTTCGGTGTCCGTATCCATCATCAAGCCATTAACCGGCACCGGTACGGATAACCAGTCCCGAATATCGGCATTGATCTGGGCTAACTTGTCATTTTGTTCACCCAGTTCACGCTGTAACTGCGCAGTTTGGCTTTCAGCATCGGTCAACTGTTCGCTCAACGTTTCAATTTGTTGGTTACGGGATTCGTTGGCCGTAGCAACCTGTTCTTGCAACGTTTCGCGCTGATCATCAAGGGCTTGTTGTTGCTTTTGCGTCTCCATTAACTGACTACGCAATTCCTTCAACTGCGCCTTAACTTGATCCCGTTTCGTTTCAACTTCAGTCATCATTTGCGTGGTCTTATCGAGTTGTTGCTGGTTGTCGTCGATTTCCTGACGGTATTTGTCAGCCAACGCCACGATCTTCATCGGGTCAGTTTCACTTTTAAAGGCTTCCGAAATCTCGGCTTCATCCGCCTGCAACTTCTCCTTACGCTGTTGGAGCACCTTCAACTCATGCCCCAACTCGTTGACGTTTGCCAACACACTGCCGATTTGGCCCTGTTGCGTGTTCACGTCAGCGTCCAGCGCATCTTGCTGTTGCTTGAGGTCACCCATTGCGGCCTCGCCCTCAGCTTCGGCCTCATCCTGCAAGTGGTTGAGGTCCTTAGATACCGTGGTACTGGTTTCCTGCGCCGTTGCTAACTTAGCCGACAAATCAGTCACCTGTTGCTGCACTGTTTCCTGTTGCGTAAACAACAGCCGTTGCAACACTTCTCGACTCGCGTTGTAGTCCTGCGCAACCGCCGCTAAGCGTTGCTTGGCACTGACTAAAGACGAAACGGGCGACACCGTCGTTGGCCGAGCAGCCGGACGCACCCGGTCGTTATTCTCAGTTGCGTGCCGGTCCTCTGAACTGGCTGGTTGCGTCGGCGTCACTGTATTGTTAGTACTAGTGTTGGCCGACCGACTACTCCGCAAGCCAGGTTGCGGCTCCGGCTTACTTTTAAACATATCACGAATCCCCATGGCGATTCCTCCGAACTTTCTGATAAATTCCTTACCTTTAAACATCCCACATTTGGGGGTGGGGGTCAAGAGCAGAATACGGAGAAAAGTAGTTAGGAGACAGCGTACAGCGGGGTCATCACAACGGATTAAATAATCGCACTACGCAACAATGGCGCCCGCTACAAACAGACGCCATCAACGTGTTGAATTATGAATGCTCTGGCCGCTCATCTTCAATGTCGACGATCCCTAAATCAGCGAGTTCTTTCCGGAAATCAATATCATCAAAGTAACCATTCGTCTCCGGATCATCATTGGTTAACTCCCGCTTGATCTCATCGATCGACCACGTGCCGTTTTCATTGGGCGCTTTTAGAATCAAATTGCCATCATCTTTCTTAATCAGTAAAAACTGATCGCCTTCTTGCACCCCAGCAGTCGCAGGAATTTCAATTGAAACCCCATCCACGACTCGTTTGGTAACGACTTCCCCAATGACCCTTCCAGTTGTTCGTTTGCTGCTTGTCATAACAGTGCGACACTCCTTAGCTCATTTAGATTTCGTAACGCAATTTTAGTATAGCTGGTGGCCGGAAAAAGACGATGGGATTTGCTTGGTTTTAACAGGGTTATTTTACGTCTGACCTCCAAATCAATCTCACCGATAAAATATAAGTGGCAGAAACGCCCAAACATCACGCGTTTCTGCCACTCTTTCGTTTCATATCAACGGGTGTTAATCCACACCCTCATACCCAAACAACACGGCCATCTTCATATAATCCACCAACTCCGGCCCATTCGCAATGCCATCCGGCATCACGACTTGAACGCCATCGCGTTGAATCTCAATCTGCATCGGTTCCGGATCCTGATCGTTGACGAACACCGTGAAACGGTCCGCATCATCGCCGTTTAACAGCCGAAGATAATCGACCCGCGCAAAACTCAGCATTTCAAAGAAGTTAAACTGCTTTTCACCATCAATGTTCAGGTCGAACTGGTCCAGCGTGGCCGAACCCAAAAACGAGGCGATCATGTTGGCATACTGCCGGTCACCCTCATCCAAAATCGGAAAATCGCCATTAGCCAACTTAACCCCGGTCTGGTAGACAAAGTTGCCCAGCACCCGGGGGTCAAATCCCGCCAAGAGCTTCAACTGACTTCGCTGCCCCTCGAACTCTTCCAACAATTCGCCAGCGGACAGCAACGTCCGGTGCGCCAACTGATACAAGTCGGCCACCGACATCTGCTGGTAATCTAAATGATGGGTCATCAAATAATCCGTAACCTCTGAAATCCCGTAAACAAAGAGTTCTTCGTGTTCGTCCATCTTGGTCTATCTCCTAGTTGTGATTTAGCAACCATCCGTTGCCTTTTTGCAACCCTTTTCACTCCTTATTTTACGCTGTTCGGCCTTAAAATGATATGGCTAGGGCGGGGAAATTCTGGTTAGATGACGGGCGTTAAAAAAGCGAGTGGCTGATTGGTTTCAGCTACTCGCTTTTGGTTATCTAGTTACTGTTCATTACTGTCCTCGAGCCGAAACGTGCTGCACAAGGCAGAGCGCTATGTGTAAGGTAACTTCAGTAAAACCGCCCAAAGCCCGGGCGCTTTCACTGAAGTTACCTTACACGCCGCTCTCTAACCGCCTTGCTCCGCACTCTGTTCATTACTGTCCTCAAGCCGAAACGTGCTGCACAAGGCAGAGCGCTATGTATAAGGGCAACGAGCTAAAAAGGCCAAAAATCAGGCCTTTCCAGCTCGTTGCCCTTATACGCCGCTCTCAAACCGTTTCGTTCCGCACTCTACCCATTAAACGACTTCGCCAAAGTTACCAAGTCACTGGCCACTTGAGTATTGACAGTATCCTTAATCTTCGCTTGAACGTCACTATCAGTTGCTGGATCCTTGTAGTTCTTACCAGCTGCGATGCCTTCTTGGTATTCCTTTTGAACGTTTGCGTTCAATTCATCCGTGTAGTAGCTCGTCAACGTTGGCTTTGCGTATTGGGCAAACTTAGTTGCGGGAGACGTCTTAGTCTTCGTAAACGTATACGCCGTGCCCTTGGTGCTCAATTGGTGTACGTTGACCCCTTGATAAGTGAGGTAGCCACGGTACTTCGTGCTACTTTGCTTATACAACGTAAACTTGTAAGTCTTCCCCAAGTTCCCCTTGCTGTCGATTGCCCGGTACGTTGTCGTTAACGTCCGGTGTGTCTTGCTCAACTTATACTTGGCGCTCACAACCCCAGTTGATAAAGCTGGCTTGCTGAAATCGCCAAAAATCAAGTAGTGAACAGTCCCCTTCTTGTTCTTCACGGTCTTCCAATGGAACGCATATTGCGCCTTCGTACTGTTGAAGTAACCAGTTGGTTTGTTGATTTCACTCGCCGTAAACTTGGTTGATGATGCTTGGGCTGGTTGGATCGTCGCAAGGGTTACCCCTACAAATGCCGCTGCGGTGACCACGATGCCTGTCAGTGCTTTTTTCATTGTCGTATCCCCCAAAATGTAACGTATTAGTGATTATATGAGAAGAATATCACGTTTAGTAAGCGAATACAATTAGAATCAACGGTTTACCAGCCTCGTATTTGGACAAAATTCAAAATTTGATGAACCAGAGTGCATTTACGGGCGATTTGGCGATTATTGGTCACTTTTCTACCTATTGTATGATTGCGTAATCAACCTTTGACATGTCACCTTATTAAGCTAATAAAAGGGTAATTATTCGGTAATTATTCCAATTACGTTACTATTTTTACAAGATTGAAATGTTAAATTAATCATAATGTTTGACAGTTGTCATGGGTTAGATGTTATTATAGCTTCAACACCAGTAATCAGATATTGGTGTACATATCTCACAAACACAAAGGAGTCTGTCTAATGAAATCAGGACTAAAGAAATCCCTTTATTTAGGGTTAGCTGCTGTTTCCTTCGTTGCCGCTGCTGGTGCAGCTTCAACGACCGCATCTGCTAAAACTTACGCCAAGGTTACTTCAAACGCAACTTTGACTACCGATGCTACTACTCGTAACGTGACCTTAACTGGTACCAACGCTTTATACACTAAAGCCGGTACTTTAAAGGGCGCTAAGGTGGTTGCTACAACCACTACTGCTAAGAAGTTGAACACTTCAACTTCTGGTAAAGCTAACTTCCGTGCTTACCGTGTTGCTACGACTAACCGCGGTTCAGTTTACTACAAGGTTGTTTCCTTCGACGGCACTTACCGTGGCTGGATCTACGGTGGTAAGACGACCGATGCATTTGGCGGTGGGATTGCTTCATACGCAACCACTAAGACTGCCACTGCACCAGCAAGCGACGCAACTTACAAGTTGAGTGCTGCTACTAGTGACACTGCCAACACCTTGTTCTTCAAGGAACCTTCATACACCCAATACAAAGTTGGTCGTGCTAAGGTTAACGGCACTGTCTTAGCTTCAACTAGCGCCTACAAAGATTCTACCTTTACTTTCGGTGCTGCTAAGACCACTTCACGTGAAGGCGACACTTACTACCAAGTTGCCTCTGTTGATGGCTCAACCACTAACGGCTTAGTTGGCGCATGGGTTAAGGCTTCTAACGTTAGCCAAACTAACGCAGAACCAGAAGCTACTTCAGCAAACAGTGTGACTGTCGTTTACCGTGATTCAAACCGGAACGTCATCGCAACTGCTGCTAAGAAGTTTATCGCTAAGAGTGGTACTACCACTACTGCAAACGAAAAGGTCCCTGCTACTGACACTAACACTGCCGGCCAAACCTTAACTGATTTTGCCAAGGCTAACGTTCCTGCAGGTTACACCATCACTGACGCTAGTGATTCAACTAACGCTACTTACGGTGGTTCATACTACGTAACCATCGCTAAGGCGGCTACTTCCCCAGCCGGTTTGTACTACACTGATTCAGCAACTTCAACTACTGCTGCAACTAAGCTAAGTGCTACTGACTTTGCTAAAGGTTTCCCAACGTTGAGTGCTGCTGATCAAACAAAAGCATTTACTGGTACTGCAGACGGCAATTTCGTTTGGACTAACTTAGCTGATGTCTTCAAGGGCACCAACAACGGTGGCTACTACGGTACTTCAGCAGGTAACGGCAAGACCTACTTCTACACTTACAACGAAGCAGCAACTAAGGCCAACAATGCCTCTACTGCCAAGTACGGTGACAGCATCAAGGTTGTCTTCGTTCGTAGCACGGTAGATACTAGCACTGTACCATCTACTTCTACTAACACTGGTAACACTGACTACCTTAACTAGGTATTAGCCACTTACTAGCATCAAGCAAACGCATCACAAACTTATTCAAGTCTTGCATGTGTCAGACCACAGTCATTGAGTGACTTGGTCACCAAACTGAACAGCGCCACCATCCGGAAAACTTGCTTCTGGTTGGTGGCGCTGTTTTTTGTTATCTGATCAGCACTCCAACCAAACAAAAAAGAGCGCCACCCCCAAACAAGGATGACACTCCCAATCCAATCTATTTCAAACTAACCCTAATCCCGCTTCTTCCGTAAACCACTCAACCTCAGTAAACTCAACATGCCAGCCAAAGCCAATCCCATCACAGAACCAACCCGACCGTCACGTTCAGCCGTTTGAGGCAACCGTTGCGCATCAGCATCCGAAGCTTGACCGGCCACAAACCGATCAGCGACAGCCTGACCATTGGCAGCTTCAACGTTACCCGTAACCGTCCCATTAGAACTAACAGCTACAGTTTCAGGCGTCTCAGCGTCTTCACCATCAACACCAGCGGCGGGTTGTTCCCCAGTCCCCGGTTGCTCAGCTTCCGGTGCCGTCTCACCACCAGGTTCAACCACCGTTGGCTGTTCCGTTTCCGGCGTCGTCACCGTTGATTGATCCGTGCCAGGTTGCGTAACATCAGTGCCACCCGGTGTCGTCGAACCACCATCACCAGCTACGACCTTCTTCTTGTAGATCACCTGAACAGTGGTATCCGCCAGATCACCCTTAGTCGCTGCTGGGTAGGTCGCCGCAACCACGGTCGGCGTTGCCACGTAGCCTTCAATTACCGGTGCGTCAACCGCATCGTAACTCTTCTGAGCCGTCGCAACTTTATCGCCCGTCACGTCATCCGTCGACACATTCCAAGTAATCGTCTCATCAACGCTAGGCGCCATCGCCTTGCCATCCTCATCCATAAAGGTCACCGTCTGAGTCGTTTCAGCCGTTGAGTGCGTCACGTGATGGGTCAAATGCAGCTGGTAAACCTGTGGCGCAGTCGAATCATCATCAAACGTAATCACTTCCGGAATATCATTGGCAGCAACCACGTAGTTCATCGCCGTGTATTTATCAATCAACGCCTGCGTATCGTACGTTGTGGTGAAGTCTGGGTAGCCGGTCAACTCGGCCGTTTCCAGCACATCGCCCGTGACGTCGTCAACCGCCTCAATCGTGACTGGTTGCTTGGCCGGCGTTGCGTACACGTAAGTCACATCTTTCAATTGCGTGTAAGTTTCAGGATCGGTAAGCGCCACATTGCCGTTAATGTGGATCCCGGTCTTCGTAAGGTTGGCCAAGAAGCCTTGATAGACGTCTGGACTAGTTGCGTCCTCCCCGATGCCAGCACCAGCTAAATCATCCAAAGCAGCCTGACTCAAATCAGCACCGGCCTCGTTGGCATCCAAGAAAGCGCCTAACGTTTCGGTGGCTACCGGCAAGATAAATTCATTGTCAGTCCCCTCATTCAAAATCAAATGCGTCACCGTAAAGTCACTATTGAACTTCAACGTTAACGTCGTTGGGACGCCGTTCTTACCATTACCAGACGTCAGCACGATCTTCTCAAGGTTAGTAGTTGGCAACGTCACGTCACTCGCCTGATCAGGCGTCACCGTTTGTGTTGGCTTAACTTGAGTCTGATCCGCATCGTCGTAAATGTAGTTGGCTGTAATCTCAGCTGGGACAACCTCATAAATAGCGTTCATCAAAGTCGTTGGTGCAACCTCAATAGCGGCGCCATTTTCATCAACGCCGGCAACCAAAGCGCCTGTCTTAACTGGCAGTGAATTGTTTGGATCCAACTTCGAGCCATCAACAGAACCATCAGCGGGTGCAATCTCATACCCAACGTAGCGGTAGTTGACACCCTCATAACTCATCGTCATATCAAGTGGTATCGTCGTGTCCTTGTCGTATAAGTGCCAGTCAACTAGTGGCCCGCCACCCATGTCAAACGGTGTGATGGTTCCAGTTTCGGCATCTTTAATGTAGATGGCAACACCAACGTTCGCCTGGCCATCAGAAACCGTTTCGTTGCCGCCTTCGTTTTGGCCAGGTAATGGCGTTGAAGCATCGAACGTATCATCAATGTGCTTAGCATCATTACCAAAATCAGACATTGCCTGATCATACAGGTCTTTTAGCTTATCCAACATATCCTGATTAGCATCCGTAGCCGGTGTTTCAGCAACTGCATCTTGATCATAAACGTAGGTTACCTTAGTGATGTTGGGCGAAAGTAGAACTGTGTTGTCCTTACCATTAAGATTGGTGTTATCAGGATCGACCGTCCCATCCATCCGAATTCCCATATTGCGTAAATTCTGCTGAATAGTAGCACCGCTTACAGTCGTCACACCATTTTGTCCCAGAATCGTGCTTAACAAATGCGCCTGCGTATCCGTGGTATCAGCCGGTGTTTTATCGGACGTCACCGCCGCACTACCATCATCTTCAAAATTGATGGTAATCGTGTTTTCTTCATTCAGAAGTTGCATATCATCAATTGAACCAGTTATCGGAGTCGCCACTGTCAGGATGACCTGTTTTGGCGAACTTGTGGCCCCAGTTGCGTCTGAGCCATCTAAATAAACGTGATCAACTTCAACCGGCGCCTTACCAGCTGGATCAGTCGTCACTAAATCGAGCGGCGTCTTACGAACCGTTATCGTGAACGCATAATCCTTAATGCCATCCGGGTCAATGAAAACCGCCATCGGTTTCGAAAAATCGGTCGTTTCAACCCCAGTGGTCTCATTTTTCACGCTGACATAGTCATACTTACCGGTTATATCATCGCCGAATTCCAATGTTGCGTCAGGATACGCGGCAAGTAACTCTGCAGCTTGTTGTTTGGCCATCGTCACCATTTCATCAGTGATGATCATATTGTCGCTGCCACCCATATCGCTACTAATGACGTTATACAATTGGCCTGTCACAATTGGCGAAGTAGATTTCATCACTAATGCGCCATCGGTGGTTTGCATCGTTATCGAAATCGAGCCCATCTCAACAGCCGCATCAGTTGGATCCGTAGCGTCCGCAACCGCATCTGCTACTCGCGTCACCTTCTGCGCTTGTCCGGTAGCCGCATAGTTTTGGGCCGCTTGCGCCTTCGTTGCATCAGCGACTTCATCGCTGGCAGTGCCTAAGTTGTAAATTTGCACATCATCAACCGCAATGTTAGTGTCAGCTGCAGTTGATTCTACAGTGGTATCACCGTTCGCAACAGCTTGTTCGCCGGTAACTGCTGCCGGAGTTTCACTATCAGCCGTCACTTCAGCAGCCGATACTTCGGGCGCCATAGTTTCAGCTACAGTCCCAGTATCCGCTTTCATTTCGCTATTAGCACTAACCGACGTTGACACCTTATCAGCAGAACTAGCCAACGTGACTTCCTGCTGATTCAACGTATCCCCGGCAGTCGTTGTTTGACTTGCCTGATCATCCGCTGAGCCGGTCTCATCCGTAGCCGCCGAAGCCTGAGTTGCGCCCGCACCTAATAAAACCCCAGCTAAAGCTAAACTAGAAATTCCAGCTACCAGCCAGCGTTTTCCAACTTTATATGCACGGTAATGCACCTTGCTCCCCATCTTCGCAGCTTGTTGCCGTGTCCGTTCATTCATATTCAGTTCCCCCAAACATTAGTTGTGTCACTTTCCGTCATGATCATCCTAATGAATCACTCTCGTCTGTCTACTCCCGTTGACAAACGATCAATTGAGATACGGCGTTAACCATTTCTCTATACTTGTATAGTAACATATCCGAATTTATATGACTATAAAGTATTTCTGAAACATTTAAAAACAAACGATGCGTTATGTATAAAAGCGCTACTCACACAACGATCGTGAGTAGCGCTCTTCTTGTGGTACGCATTAAATTAGGCTAAAACACGCCTACGAATAACTTGTTCTAATTACCAAGTCCGTCTTTACGCCCACATTAGCCCATGTTATTTTATCGGATCACACAATCTATTTAACGTGAGCCGTCTTAGCTGATGTCACAGCAGTAAAGTGCCCGTTTGCATAATGGCCGACAGTAACTCTAACACTCTTGGCCTTT
The DNA here is from genome assembly GCF_054785195.1 of Secundilactobacillus muriivasis. Taxonomy (NCBI): domain Bacteria; kingdom Bacillati; phylum Bacillota; class Bacilli; order Lactobacillales; family Lactobacillaceae; genus Secundilactobacillus; species Secundilactobacillus muriivasis. The sequence goes on from NZ_BAABMI010000042.1 coordinate 25,446, forward strand.
GGTGCATAAATGGTCTTACTGAATGTCTTCTTACTGCTCAATTTAGCATAACGATAACCCTTGTAGGTCTTGATGTGTGCGTAGTTTGCGGACTTGTACAACTTAGCAGTACCGGTAACTTTAACATACTTCTTAGATGCAGTCTTCTTGGCTGATAATTTTGAGATGTAACTCTTAGGTGCTTTAGGTTTTGCGGCAACACCATCATAGTTGTTACCATAATCTAGCACTGCACTTTGAAGTGCACTCACATAGCCTTCTAAATTGTTTTCAATATCATCATAACCGTCATCAACATTAGAACTCGAAATTTCACTACTTATTTTTCCTGCCATCGACTCTAATTGGCTTTGAGCACCCGTTGATAATCGGTTCTTAAATACATTATATGTTGCAACTATGGCACTCAGATTATCACTTGCTCTTTCTTTAGTATCTGAATGCCATTCCACTGCAGATCCTAAATTGCCCAAATAATAATCCATTGACCCACTACGTCCGTAAGCATCTGTATCAGTTGGATTAGGATAATCATCTGAAACATAACTTTGTACGTCTGTTGAAGCTTTCGCCATAGCTCCTTTAATGCCATTAATATCACTCATATACTGTGCATACGAAATCTTTGCTGAAGCCTGAGCAGTCGTAGTCGTCAAACTACTTGGTGCCGTAACAAACACTCCCCCTAATAATGCTGCACTAAGCACGACTGTCGCCGCCTTCTTACCAAATTTTTTTGACATAAACGTTTCCTCCCCCAAATTAAGTATGTAACCATTTAGTTACATGCTTAAAATTATAGACCAACAATTGATATACAAAAACCTGAATTATTCATACCTTTCAAAAAAGTCGTCAGTTTTCATGTTTTTCAAAAACTGACGGCTTTTGATCTTGCT
>NZ_BAABMI010000043.1:0-38641 GCF_054785195.1 Secundilactobacillus muriivasis
TAAGCAAGATCAAAAGCCGTCAGTTTTTGAAAAACATGAAAACTGACGACTTTTTTGGAAGGTATGAATAATTCAGGTTTAAAACAACCAAAAAGTTGTGAAATTTTAATGCCTGGCTGATGACGTAAAGACCATGTTCAAGGAATAGGAGGTTGAGGTTATTGGGATTAATTGAAAAATAGTAGTAGTTTGCGTGTCCCATCGCGGTTTGCATAACAGTAGCGGCATCGTAACCAAATTGTTCTGAGAGGCTAACTAGGAGAATAAGTTGATAACCAATAATGACCACCGCCACGAACCAAAATCGGTTAAGTCGGTTTAAGCCCGTTAGTGACTTTAAGGTGAGTGGAGACAGCCACAGTAGCAGAATAACTGCTAGAACAATACCTAGGCCAAAGTTAAACTGTGAAACATTTTGAAGATTGAGTGCAATGAGGGCGCAAATGAAGGCGATGAGAAGTGCCAATAAAGTGAGCTGATTAAAAAAAGTTCTAAGAATTCGTTGCATAGCTACTCCTTTACATGAGTGATGTGGGAAACTCTATCGCTTTAAGTTGAGTTTAAAAAGTGTATGGTGTGTCGCAATGATTTTAAACTGATACCAACCAATAACGGATAGGGTACTGATGACTGGTAAAAACTGGATCAGGTATCGAGAACGGCCGCCTTCAAAGAATAGGACATAGACAAATAGACCAAAGAGTGCCATTCGTAAGACACGAGCGATGAATGAACGGTCCGCAAAACTAAAGAGAACGCCAAAGAAGGTGATAATCCAAAGAACCTGTGCGATGGTTTGATAGAATCGTAGGCGTGTTCCGCCGGGGTAAAAGAACGATCGAATGAATGGGTGATGGTTGAGGTTAGGCTTATTGAAAAAATCACCTTCCTGAAGCCAACCGAGGGTGCCGTCGCCAACGTTAGCAGCATGCTTAACCAACAGAAAGTGAGCGTAGCCAATAATGCCAAAGTTTCGTAATCGTTTTTGAATTTCAGCCATGTTAGCCTTTTGTTGCGCTTTTTTAGTTGGTTGTTGTGTACTTAATAAAAAGTCGTCTTGAGAATAACCACCAAGCGTATCCTTGTTCATCCCCATCATGATATAGTGGCTAGGCAATTCAGTGATGTTTTGATCAAGTGAAAGTAGTTGTTGATGTGATAGAAAAGCTTTATTGGCGCCGAAAAAGAGGCCAAAGATAACAATGAAGGTTCCAGTGGCAATTCCTAATCGTGACCAGTTAAAGTGAGTTTGTTTCTTCAAAAGTTTAATGAGTAGCTCTAAGACTAAGGCAATTAGGATAATTAAGGCGGTTATTTTTAGGACGTAGGCAGCCCAAGTCACGAAGCCGAGTAGTGCGGCTGAAAGAATGGTGTGAGATAACTTGGCCGTTGAGGCAAACTGGTGAATGAGGTTGTCTAATAGATAAACCATTGCAGCGACAAAGGGGAGGACGGCGGTATCAGAATAGACAACAACAATCCAAGGAGAAATCAATGCGATGAACGGTAAAAGTGACCAGACGATTGGACGTTGGAGATGACGCTTAAGGGTGAGCGCAACGAGTAAAATAGCTAAATCGATTAATAATAAATTGATAATATCCAATACGATTGTAAAATGAGCTGCACCGGTAAAGCGAAAGATAAAGCGTTCTGCAAAGAGTAGTCCTAAATTATTGGGATTATGAGAAAAATAGGTATCCAAGTAGGAGCCATCGGTGATAGTAGTGCTGCTAGCCCCCCACTTGACGATCCCCGTATCGAAGCCAGTCTCGCTAGCGAGTCCAATTAACAAGGTGAGCTGATAGAGTAACGCTAGTGCGAGAAAAAGCCATTTTGAACGTAGAACAGTGCTTAACCTAGCAGGCAGTGGAAACCAGTTTATCACGTGACGGCGGGCTAAAAATAAAATATAGCCGATGACGGTGACAACGGCGAGAATACCACCAATAATTTGACCATCAAGGTTAGTGGATGCGCAAAGATCAGCTAACGTAAGGATAACGACTAACATAATTATAAAATCAATGAATTTGCGAATAAAGCGCTGCATAGGGGCCTCCTAAAGATAAATAGATTACGAATATGTGAGATAGTTATTATCCGGGTTTATATATGAGGAAAAATAAGTTTCTTATACAAGCTTGGTAAAGTGTTGATTCTAGTGTAATTATAAGAGTTTAAAGTGTTTTTTAATAGGAATTTTTTAAAATAGTCAGAAAATAGTAAGTTGATGTAATTTGCGGCGGAATAATTAGGTAGTAACGGCTTGATGGTTGTTAATTAAAGACTGATTTATTAAGTGGACGATTCAATAATGTGATTTAATCAGTTGACAGTTACTAGAACTTAATGCTACGATACCCCTACACATTGAACGCTAACTCAAGTAGCGAATAATCTGAGCGTCAGGAAGTCGGTGGTTGCTGCGAACCGATCAGGGTTATTTAGCCAAATACGGTGTTCAAGCCATCGGAGAATAACTAGAACCGTTATCATCTAGTGAGTGAGGCGTCGTTGTGCGCCTAAGCTGGGTGGTACCACGGTTTGTTCCAATCGTCCCTGTTACGTCGTAATTGACGTGGCGGGGGCGATTTTTTTTAGTAACAGAGCGTGGAAGGAAGCGGTTAGAGAGTGGAGCCTAAGGACCTCCGGCTGAAAGGCCCGGGCCTGGCCTTTTAGCCGGAGGTCCTTAGGTGCAACTCTCTGCTTCCTGGAACGCGTTTCGGCACGGTAAGAGTAGTGAGTCACCGGCTGAAAGGCCCGGGCCTGGCCTTTTAGTCGGAGGTTCTTAGGTGCAACTCTCTGCTTCCTGGAACGCGTTTCGGCACGGTAAGAGTAGTGAATTGTACCAATTGGCACCAATGTAACATTCCAAAAACAAAATCAAACCAAAAACCCATTCGTCAAAAAAAGGAGCGAGCAAACATGCAAAAACAAGTCAAAGTCAAATTCTGGGAAGCCATCATGGTCCTCCTCATGATGTTAGTCGTCATGGGGGTCGGGGTTATCGGCTTCGGTATCAGTCCTCAAATTCCGGTGTTACTGGTCATTGCGATCGTCATTCTCTGGGCCAAAATCAAGCGGTTCTCATGGGATGATATCCATAAAGGTATCACGGAAGGGGTCACCACCGGGATCGTGCCATTATTCATCTTTATTTTAATCGGGGTACTGATTAGTGTTTGGATCGCCGCTGGTATCATTCCATCATTGATGGTGGCCGGCTTCAACATGTTGAGCGTCCAGTGGTTTGTGCCATCGGTCTTCCTCGTGTGTGCGTTGATTGGGACGTCTATCGGGAGTGCCTTTACCACGATCTCAACGGTCGGGATCGCCCTGTTTGGGATGGGGGCCACGATGAATTTAAACCCAGCGTTGGTTGCTGGGGCGATTATCTCCGGCGCTATTTTTGGGGATAAGACGTCACCACTGTCTGATTCAACCAACTTGGCGTCAGCGATTGCGGATGCGGATTTGTTTAAACACATTAAGAACTTGATGTGGTCGACGATCCCGGCGTTCTTGGTTTCGTTGGTCCTGTACGCTATCTTAGGTCATAATGCGGCTGACGGCAACGCGTTAGCGAAGGTCAGCACGACGGTTAACGTGTTAAACAGCCACTTTGTGATTAGTTGGTGGGCGGCGTTACCAATCATCGTGATGTTCGTCTGTGCGTTCTTGAAGATTCCAGCCATTGCGACTTTGTTGATCAACATTGCGATTGCGGTTGTGATGATTTTCATTCACAACCCACATACACCAGTTAAAGGGCTGGTTACGATGATGGAATCCGGTTACGTGTCACACACCGGCAACCAAGCCGTTGACGCGCTGTTGAGTCGTGGGGGGATCACCTCCATGATGTCAACGGTCTCACTGATCATCATGACGCTTGCGTTGGGTGGTTTGTTGATGAAATTCGACCTGATTCAAATCGCCATGCAGCCACTAGTTGCCCGGTTACACCGGAACGGCGATTTGGTAACTGCCGGCATTCTTGGTGGGATCGCTGTGAACCTCTTCGTTGGGGAACAGTACCTCTCAACGATTTTGCCAGGGAAGGCATTTAAAAAGCCGTTTAACGACCACGGGTTGGATAACTTGGCGCTGAGTCGGGTACTTGAAGATGGCGGGACCGTTATCAACTACTTGGTGCCTTGGGGTGTTGCCAGTTCGTTTGCGGCCGGGACGCTGGGCGTTTCGACGTTGGCGTTCTTGCCATTCTGTTTCTTCAGTTTACTGTCACCAGTCTTCTCAATTTTGAGTGGGTACACTGGGATTGGGTTGAAGAAGATGGCGGTACCGGGTTCGGTAGAGGCAACGCGGTAGGTCGTTGGTTTGAAATACAGGTTATTGGAAGTGAGTTTGCTGGCGTGAGGCTGGTGGGCTTGCTTTTTTGTTTGTGCGTTTTAGCGGGCTGTTTGCCGGCGCTGTCGCTGGGCAAAGGCGCGGTTTTTGTTGGCGTGGAAAAGCGTCCGGCTAGACTTCGGTGGGAAGTTTGGCTGGACGCTTTTTTGTGGTTGTTTGGTTGTTGTCGTTGATTGAGTGGTTGCGGCGACGTGCGTTCAGGCAGCGTTTGTTTCGGCGTAATTTGAGATGAGGTATTCCGGGATTAGCTTGCTATGAAGTAGCTATTTTTAAACTTTTTCCCTTCGCCGCGCCGAAACGCGTTCGGAGAAGCAGAAGGTTATGTGTAAGGGCGTCCCAAGTAAAACTGCCAAAATCCAGACAGTTTCACTTGGGACGTCCTTACACGCCACCTTCTAACCGCTTCTCCTCACGCTCTAATCCTCCGTCAACTCTCCCGGATTAGCCCGGCTCGCATAATGGCCTGCTCGCTGGAATGTGATCGTAGCATCGTGATCTTGGCCCCACTTGCAAGTTAGGCCGATGGCGGCTGTTAGGTGGAGGGTGCCGGCTTCTTCGTGGAGTTCTAGGTTGCGGATGCTTTCTTGACAATCTTCACAGATGTGCTCAGCGATATTGATGCTGGTTCTTGGGAAGATAATGCTGAACTCTTCGCCACCGGTTCGATAAAGGTGTTGGTCGAAGTGGTACGGCTTTAGCGTCGTTGATAAAGTGTTCGCCACCGCAATCAGCGCCCGGTTACCAACTAAGTGACCGTAGTGATCGTTGATGTCTTTAAAGGCATCGATGTCCAACGTCGCGACCACCAACGATGAAGTTGATGCCGCGGCGAAGGCGTCGTCGAATTCTTCCCGGAAGGCACTCCAGTTTTTGAGACTGGTCAGACTGTCGTAGCGGGTATGCTGGGCAATCATGAGACTGTTGGAGTGCTCCTGCCGAGTTGCGAGGTAGTACACCAAGTCCGCAATTCCGACAACGATAAAGCTGATCATCATCGTCAGAGTTTGCCACCAAGAAATCGTAGGCGACAGGCGTTTGACTGACAACCAGAAAGAAACCCCAATGAGGATGATCATGATAATTTGGAATTCTCGCAAATAGTTATCGGGAACGGGAATCATATCCGGTAAGAATAAGACGCCTAAACAAACTAAAAAGATCAGGGCCATGAGAACGACGCCCATCAAATTTAGCGTCCCGAAACTTAAAAAAGCACCGATGGCGAGCAGACCGTAGCTAAGGTTGGATTTAAATAACGTAACGCTGTACATCATCACCAGCAACTGTAGATTCATGAGCAGCCAAAGATTCAGGTTGTTGGGGTAGAGACTGATGCCCCGCAACACCAACATGACCACCAGTGAGATGATCACGGCCGGTAGTTCTAACCAAGCCAGCCGGAGTTGATGATGATCAACGAGATTTTGGCGCGTCACGTGAACGACCTGTTGGGACAGCGCTAAAAATCCCAGCATGAAGAAGAGGGTAATGAAGAGGTAAAATGCGGACCAGATGAGCACGAGAAGGCCTCCTTATAGGTAGTTAAATCGCAGTTAGTTTATCCCGACCGGCGTGCTTAGATTCGTAGAGGTTCCAGTCAGCACGCTGGAAAGTGGTCGTTGCGTTGCGATCCTCGGGTCGAACTTGAGTCAGTCCGAGTGAAACGGTCAGTTTAATGGCAACCCCATTGACGACGATCGTTAAGTCGCGAATGGCATGGTGCCAGGCTTCTAGCACCGGGGTTGCCTGCGATAACGTGGTATTTGACAGCAACACCGTTAACTCTTCGCCGCCGGTTCGGTAACAGCGGTAATCAAGCCCGCTGGCGGCCAGCGCCTCGTTCAGGTTATGGGTTAAAGTTACCAGAATCTGGTTACCCGTTGACCGACCATATTGATCGTTGAGTTGTTTGAACCAATCAATATCGATGGTTGCGACCGTTAATGGCGCGGTAACGCTGACCCGCCGAAAGGCTGATTCAAAATCGTTTCGAAAGGCGTTCCAGTTTTGAAAGCCGGTGAGGTCATCGTACCGCGCGGCTTGTGCGAACTTAGAGTTCAATTGCCGCTCCCGGTGAAGCTGGAGCGTGTACCAAAAAGCAAGTAGCATGTTGGCAACGTAGTTAAAGCAAAGGCTAAATATCGCGCCAGGCGTCATGAGCCAAGCGTGACCTGCCACAAGGTAAAGTGGAATCCAGATGGCGGGGCCCATTAGCGATGGCAGGATCCAGTAAAGAACGGGGTGTCGGTCGAATTGACGAATCCGGAGATGTTGAACGTAGAGGACTAAAATGACAAGAACGAAAAATAGCCAACTCCAAGGACTAAACATGGCACCGGTACTAGCAAGGAGGATGAACGCAACGATTGAGATCAGGAGTAGACTCAATGACGATTCAACCATCACGGCGGTGTAGTTGATCACCGAAAAATGCAAGTTGATCAAAAACCAGTAAACCCGCCCGGTGAGCTGCTGTGAAAAGACCCGTAACACTAAAACGACTAAGCAGGTAAAGAGGGCCGCGGGCAATTCAAGCTGTGACCGTTGCAACCAGTGGCGCTTGATCAACCGTCGTTGCGATACCCGGAATAATTGCTGAAACAGCATGGTATAACCAAGCATAAAGAATACCGATAACATGAGGTAGTAGCTAAATTCAACCATGGACTTGTACACCTAGTTTCCCAAATTGTAGTTAACCCTAGTATAGCAAATATGTGATGAGACAGGGGGGCCTTTTGAGGTTACTTATGTTTGTGTCCAGCGTAAGCGTTGGGTGTGAGTTGGGTGTTGGCTGTTTGTCATCGCTTCGCTTGCCAAAGCCGCACGAAAACCGGCGCTCTCAGGTTACAAAATTCGGCGCCACTTAAACTGTTATTTCCAGGGTTCCTGAAGTTGTAAGAACTTGTCAACCACGCGCTTTCTGGTCACCACGCCGAATGGTGCTGCGCGAGACTGAGAGCTGCATGCAAGGCGACATCGGTAAACCCGCCAGGCCCGGGCGCCTTCACCGATGTCGCCTTGCACACTGCTCTCAACCCGTCTCGCTCCGCACACTTACGCTGGACACAAACGACAGCAAAAAAGGCCATCCAAGCAAAGGCTTGAATGACCAGAAGTAACATAGTTAAGTTTAGTAAGAATCACCATTCATCACAGAGTTCTTAACAACCACGTAGTCCACAAGGCGGATGTCCATCAGCTTGCGGCCACCGGCGTAAGAGATTGATGATTGAAGGTCTTCTTGAATTTCTTCAAGGGTATCAGCAATGTCGCCACGGTATGGCACGAGCATTTGCTTGCCTTCAACGTTTCGGTAGGCGCCTTTTTGGGTTTCTGAAGCAGAACCCCAGTATTGCTTGAAGGTCTTGCCGTCGATTTTGATGATGCTACCTGGTGATTGTAAGTGACCGGCCATCAAAGAACCAATCATGACCATGCTGGCACCGAAGCGAATTGATTTGGCAATATCGCCGTTGTAACGGATCCCACCGTCAGCGATGATTGGCTTCTTGGCAGCCTTGGCACAGAGCCGAATCGCAGCGAGTTGCCAGCCACCAGTCCCAAAGCCGGTTTTGAGCTTAGTGATGCAGGCCTTACCGGGGCCAATGCCGACTTTAGTGGCGTCCGCACCGGCATTTTCCAGTTCTCGAACGGCTTCTGGGGTACCGACGTTGCCGGCAATCACGAAGCTACCTGGTAGGTACTTTTTGATGTGTTGGATCATCCGAATCACGGAGTTTGAGTGACCGTGGGCGATATCAATGGTGATATATTCTGGTACATCGTTGGCATCAGCGAGTTCGTTGATGAAGTCGAGTTCGTCTTGCTTAACCCCCACACTAATGGAAGCAAACAGGTCTTGATCGTGCATCATCTTGACGAAATCGTGGCGAGTTTCGGGGTGGAACCGGTGCATCACGTAGAAGTAGTCGTTTTGGGCTAACCAAACGGCAAGGTCATCGTTGATGACAGTTTCCATGTTAGCAGGCACAACGGGAATCTTAAACGTCCGGGGGCCAAAGGTAACGGAAGTATCCGCCTCGGACCGACTGTCAATGATACACTTGTTCGGAATTAATTGAATATCTTCGTAGTCAAATACTTCTGGGTTCATCATAATTCGCGTCTCCTTAGGTTTGAATGTGGTTTTGGCGGGTTTGAGGCCAAATGATAAGCGAAAAACTCGAATGGTTAATTAAACTTACCATCGGATTCTTCGCTTATCGGTGTCAATATACGCATTTAGTGGTGCAATTGCTTATTTAGCGTCCGTATCCTTCCAAGCGTCGATTAAAACGTTGGTTTGGGTCCGGTCTGGGCCAACTGAGAAGGTGGCAATATCAACGCCAACTAATTCAGCTAACCGCTTCACGTAGTTTTGAGCGTTAACTGGCAAGTCGTTAAAGTCCTTAACGCCAGTAATATCGTCGTCCCAACCTGGGAATTCTTCGTAGATTGGTTCGCACTTGTTGATTTCTTTTAAGTTAGCAGGGTAATGGTAAATGGTTTCACCGTCTAACTTGTAAGCTGTGGCAATCTTAAGGGTCTTCAAACCAGTTAAGACGTCCAAACAGTTCAAGGAAAGGTGGGTTAAACCAGAAACCCGCTTGGCGTGACGCATCACAACGCTATCGAACCAGCCGATTCGACGAGGACGCTTCGTAACAGTCCCGTATTCGTGGCCGGCTTCACGGATGAAGTCACCAGTTTCGTTGTTCAATTCAGTTGGGAATGGGCCATCGCCAACCCGTGAGGTATAGGCTTTGCAGGCACCCACAACTTCGTCGATCTTCGAAGGACCGACACCAGAACCAATCGTAACGCCACCAGCAACTGGGTTGGATGATGTCACGAATGGGTAAGTCCCGTGGTCGATATCCAACATAACGCCTTGGGCACCTTCAAACAACACGTGCTTGCCGGCATCGATGGCATCGTTGATGACAACGGAAGTGTCAGTAACGTAAGCTTTAATTTCTTGACCGTATTCATAGTAAGCTTCAAAGATATCATCAAATTGAAGTGGTGCGTGATCGTACAACTTCGTGATCAATTGATTCTTTTCAACTAAGTTTTGACGGAGTTTTTCTTCAAACGTTTCCTTATCTAATAGGTCAGCAACCCGGATACCGATTCGTTCGGCTTTATCCATGTAAGCTGGGCCGATCCCTTTGTTGGTGGTCCCAATCTTAGCTGACTTGGCTTGTTCTTGTAATTGGTCGATGAGGATGTGGTAAGGCAAGATCACGTGCGCCCGGTTGGAAATCCGGAGATTGTCCGTTGGGACGTTGCGGTCATGCAAGTAATGCAGTTCTTCGACGAGTGACTTCGGGTTTAAGACGACACCGTTACCGATGACGCTTAACTTATCTGAGTAGAAGATCCCCGATGGAATCAAATGCAACTTGTAAGTTTCGCCTTTAAAGACAATGGTGTGACCCGCATTGTCGCCGCCTTGGTAACGTGCAACAACATCGGCTTGTTCACTTAAGAAATCAGTGATCTTACCCTTACCTTCGTCGCCCCATTGACTCCCTACTACTACTATCGATGACATTTGAACACCTCATATCATAAAATTGCTGAGCTAGTAAAACACGAACAACCCAGCAATTAACATTCTACCAATTTGCACGCCTGAATGCAAGCTAAAAACCGAATGTTTTATTTATTGATTGAAACAACGTTCTTAAAATAATGCTATTTAATAGGAAAACAGTTGTTACGCTTTTCTGAAAACGGCACCAGACCGGATAACGCGAACGAACCAGAATGAGGCTAGACCAACGATTGTAGCAAACTGAGCTTGCCCAAACAACGCCGAATAATGGGGAACATGCGGGCAGTAACGGGTGACTGTGCCAATTTTTCATTTCATCGTGCAACCACGCTGAATTTATGTTATGATTTTAGTGGAAATTCAGGTGTGAATTTCAGATAATGTTCGTCTTTTAATACTTTTATGAGAAATGAGGATAACGATGCTCGATAGATATACGCGTCCAGAAATGGCAAAGATTTGGTCACAACACAACCAGTACCAATCATGGTTGGAAGTTGAAATTGCGGTTGACGAGGCTTGGGCAAAGCTCGGCGTTGTCCCACAAGAAGATGTGGACAAGATCAACGCTAAGGCAACGTTTGACGAAAACCGGATCGCTGAGATTGAAGCGGTCACTCACCACGATGTTGTGGCGTTTACCCGGGACGTTTCAGAATCCCTCGGTGAAGAACGAAAGTGGATCCATTACGGCATGACCAGTACCGACGTCGTTGACACGGCCCAAGGTTACCGGTTGAAACAGGCGAATGACATCTTGAGAGCTGACCTGAAGCACCTGACTGAGGTCATCAAAAAACAAGCATTAAAATATAAGGATACGGTCATGATTGGCCGGACTCACGGGGTTCAAGCTGAACCAACCACCTTTGGCTTGAAGTTGGCCCGTTGGTACTCCGAAATGAACCGGAACATCAAGCGCTTCGATCGGGCAGCTTCTGAAGTTGAAGCTGGTAAGATCAGTGGCGCTGTTGGGACGTTTGCTAACGTGCCACCATTTGTAGAAAAGTACGTCTGTGATAAGTTGGGCTTACGCGCTCAAGAGATTACCAGCCAAGTATTGCCACGGGATCTTCACGCTGACTACATTGCAACGATGGCATTGATTGCCACCAGCTTGGAAGAATTTGCTACCGAAGTTCGGGCCTTACAACGGTCTGAGATCCATGAAGTTGAAGAACACTTCAATAAAGGGCAAAAGGGCTCATCCGCAATGCCTCACAAACGTAACCCAATCGGTTCTGAAAACGTGATTGGCTTGGCACGGGTTATTCGGGGCCACGTGACGACGGCGTACGAAGACGTTGCTTTATGGCACGAACGCGATATCTCGCACTCATCTGCTGAACGGATGATTTTGCCAGATAGCACTGGTTTACTGGATTACATCCTGCACCGGTTCGCCAACATCGTGGAAAACTTAACGGTCTTCCCAGAACGGATGAAGCACAACATGACGTTGACGTATGGTTTAATTTACAGCCAACGTGTGATGTTGAAGCTGATCAACGCTGGCTTAACTCGCGAAACCGCCTACGACTTGGTTCAACCATTAACGGCCAAGGCCTGGGACGAAGGCGTTCAATTCCGGCCACTCGTTGAAGGTAACGAGACGATCACGTCACACTTATCACCAGAAGATATCGACGATGCGTTTGATTATCACTACCACTTGCGTCACGTGGATGAGATTTTTGAACGAATTGGTTTGAAGTAGGTTAGCTAAACGCCATCACCGAAGCTCAATGTTGAGTTTCGGTGATGGCGTTTTTTAGGACTTGATGTGTTAAACTAACAGCAACTTAACCGGAAAAGGGGCTGTCATCATGGTCGAAAAAACGCGAATTATGCTGTACGTTTCAGATGTGGATCAACTGGCTGAATTTTGGGAAAACACTTTAGGGGCAACGCAGGTCGCCGATATGGCGCTACCGGATAATTGCCATGCGCCGATTCTGTCAGTTGACCCGCACACCGAGTTAGCGCTATTTAGCAACGATTTTATCGCAAAATACTCCCCAGAAGTTGCCGATAATCAGCCATCACTGATGTTTTTCGTTCGCGACTTAGATGCCGCTCATGAGCGCATTAAAGGGGCGACCCCAATCGTTGATGATGCTGGCACCCGGGCGTTTGGCTTTCCGGATCCGGATGGCCACTACTTTGCGTTGGGCGAATTAGTGGATTGAAATTTGAAAGAACGCTAGAAAAAGCATGACCGAACTCACCGGATTGGGGGTGATTCAGTCATGCTTTTTTGACACAATTTAGTTGTTGCGCACTACCACATAAAGTGATCTATCGCCACAGCAACGTTCGGATTCTTTCTCAACCGTCGATGTTGTGCGTCTGGACCGAAAAATTCCTGTTCATGATAGGCTTTAACGCGTCTGCCAATCAGGTAGTCCAGTGACCTCGAACTGGCGTTTAGAATTTGACCATCAGAATGCGAACCGTTCATTAAGTTGCCATAGATGTTGAGAATTTTAACGTGGCGAACTTTGAACTGCTGCTGACGCTTTAAGGCGTAGCGGTAACGTGGGGCCAACCACTTTGGCCGACCGTTAGGCAGAATTTTATTCGGGTGTTGATGCCGGTGCTTTCCCGGAACACCGTCGAAGTTGCCGGCAATCGCGGCGTATTTGTTTAACTGCGGGAAATGCCGATTGTGGCTGTAGCGTAATTCGTAGTAGAGGACTGCGGCGTTGCCTAGTGAGTGGGCGACGACGTTGAACTGACGGATGCCGTAGCGCTGTTTCAAGGCCAACAGGACGTTACGAAGCCAGTTGCTGATGCGGTGGTATTTTCGGGTGCGCCGATTTCTAAAAACGACCTTGACGAGTGGTCGGCGGGTCCCTTTAGGCCAACGTCCGGCCAAACGAACCCGGCCTTTGTCGGAAACGAAGGCTGTGATGACGGCGTGCGCGCGGTCTTGGTGTTCGGCGTAGCGCATGAGCGTTGCCATTGACCGTTTATTGCCGTGGTGACCGTGTAAGTAGAGTGTCGGAACGGCGTGGCGAATCGATGCTGCTGATGCGTTGGTTGGCGTGTTTGCGGTAAAGCACGTGAAGCTGATGAGTAGCATTAAGCTGAAGATGAAGCGACGCATCGTGAGCACCTCCTCTGGCGTTTTGTACATTAGTGGTACTAGTGTAACGCATTTTGGCAGAGTGTGCGAGGTGGCTGGTGGCGGGACAAGGTTGGTGGAATGCAATGTGGATTGTGAGTTGGTGGGTGGGAATGGTTGTCGGTTATATTGGTAAGGATTGAATGTGTTTCTTAACTTGACGGTGACTTATGATGTTAGGGTGATTCGAGACTGCTATGTAGCCTAAACGTGATAACTAACGCAGGACCCGGCCATATATGTGGCTAGTTGAAATTATTGTCGGTTATATTGGTAAGGATTGAATGTATTTCTTAACTTGGCGTTGGTTAAGGATATTAGATAGGCTCAAGACTGCTATGTAGCCTAAACGTGTGCCAAAACTCAGGTCCCGGCCATATAAGCCCAGCATGCCATAAATTCCAAAATCGGGAATTTACGGCATGCTGGGCTTATATTCTGGGACCTAAACGAGTTTTGTCACACTCTCAAAAAAAACACCCCACCACCAACTCTAAAAGTTGATCAGCGGGGTGCCAACATTGATTAAGACTCATTCGGATCACTTTAGGGGGAGGAGGATGATCCAACAAGCAAGTTTCAATTCTGAGGGGAGCAGAATTGAGGTCACACAAGGAAGTCCGTTAAAACAATTAAGGGGAGTATAGCTTGTTGCTTTTGCTATGCTTTAAATATACCGAATAATTGTGGCTAAATTATGAAGCAAAATAGGTTTCTTTGTGAACAATATCTTATCTTAAAAATAAGTTTTAAGAAATGATGAGACGCATTTTTGGTAGGCTTCTGGGTTATACCAGAAACTTTCGGCGTGGGTGGCGTTTTTCACGATCCAGAGTTGCTTGGGTGCCTTAGTAGCCCGGTAATTCTCGTAAGCCATGTGAACTGGAACGTAGGTGTCCTTGCCACCGTGGATGAAGAGAATTGGCCGCCGGTTCTTTTTAAGCTGTTCCTTTGAGGACACATCACCGAGGTAGTAGCCGAGCCGCTGCTTATTAATGGTGCTGACCAGTGGTTCAACTGGGTATTCTGGCAGGTGATACTGCTCCTTTAAGAGGTAAGTTAATTCTTCTTTAATACTGGAGTAGCCACAATCGGCAATCAGCGCTTTGACTTGAGTGGGCAGGTTTTCACCCGACAGCATTTCAATCGTCGCACCGCCCATGCTGACGCCGAAGAGGAGGATCTTTTCCTGTTCGCCATTATTACTGATGGTGCGGTTGATCCAGTTGAGATAATCTAGTCGATCAAGCCAGCCAAAGTTGATGTAGTCGCCAGCGCTGTCGCCGTGGGCCCGGTCATCTGGGAGCAGGACGTTAAAGCCCATTTCGTAAAACATCTTGGCGTAGTTCGCCATGGTTTCGCGGTTACCCTTGTAGCCATGGGAGATGATGACGGTTTTGCCAACCGGATCAGCGCTTGGAATATAGGTCGCCACTAGGCGCTTAGCAGGTTCGTGTTCGTTTAAATACCAGGTTTCGTGCGTTACTTTGTGGAACCAATCCACGTAAGCGTAGTATTGGTCCGCGTATTTTTGCTTTTCAGCCGACGTTTCTGGGACGTAGTTCACGCGCTTGAAGGCGACGTTGAAGAGTTTGTTGCTGACGTAGAGGGCGCCACCGGCAACTGCCGCTAATGGCACACTCAGTTTAAGTAGTGATTTTTCCATGGATCGATTCGCCTCCGCGTTAAGTCTAAGTAAAAAGGGTGAGGCTGGCATAAGCCAACCTCACAACCTATCGTGTTGATTATTTTAATGCATTATTTCGTCAGATACAATTGTTTTAAATCGTTAATTTCAGTAGTTGAAAGTGATAACGCTTCCGTCAAGAACTGGTTCATATCACCGTAATCGGCTTCAATGGTCGCCATGGCAGTGTCAAAGTAATCGCCGGAAACGGAGATCAATGCTTTGAGCGATTCCAGTACGGAACCGGTCATGCCGTTCTCGCGCGCCTTCGTTAAACGATTTTGAATTAGCGGTGAGAGGGTTTGATTTGTTAAGAGGTAGTCTTGACGGATGAGGTCGTGATCAACGCCCAGTGCAGAAAGGAAGAAAACGGCGCCCATCCCGGTGCGGTCCTTACCAGCAGTACAGTGGAAGAGGACACCATCGCCATTAGTGTTGTTCAATAGGGTGTTAAAAAATTGACGGTAGGCATCGTGTGATTGCGGCAATTCGATCATTTCTCGGTAGGTATCGATCATGTGTTGCCGACCATTTTCACGTTTGTATTGAAGTTCAGCTTTGATTTCAGCTTCTGTTTTAGAGGCCTGAGTTTTGTCTTCTGGAAAGACGGGCAGGTGCTGGTAATCAATAACGGCTGGAATCTGATCAGGCGCCTTGGTGACTTCGTCGTTGGAGCGAAAATCAACATCGTACTTGATGCCGTAGTCCAGCAGAAGTTGTTGGTCAGCGTCGGTCAAATGCGCTAACGTAGCGGTTCGAATCACCCGTTGCCATTTGATGGTCTGTCCATCAGCAGTGGGGTAACCGCCAAGTTCACGAAAGTTGAAACCGCCAGAGACGTTGAGTACGCGTTGATGTGTCATGTTGAAGTCCTCCTAAAGTGTTCTAGGGGTTATTGTAACATAGAGCGAGAAAAAAGGCGGTCAGGAGGTGGCGTGTAAGGGTGGCCAAGCTAAAACTGCCGGTTTTTGGCAGTTTTAGCTTGGCCGCCCTTACACATAATCTCCTGCCTTTTTTCTCGCGTTTCGGCGCGGTGGCCGAAAAGAACCAAAAGAACCAAAAGAACCAATCCCAGAAAGCAGCCGATGTGCGGAGCATAACAGTCACCAAGCGCCGAAAACAACGTCATAGGAAAGCACGTCGCCAACCACCACTCAGAAATAGTAAAGCGGGGCCGCCCTTACACATAATCTCCTGCCTTTTTTCTCGCGTTTCGGCGCGGTGGCCGAAAAGAACCAAAAGAACCAATTCCGGAAAGCAGCTAATTTGCGGGACATAACAGTTACCAAGCGCCGAAAACAACGAAATAGTAAAGCACATCGCCTGCCACCACTCAGAAATTAAAAGCCCGCATCCTTACACATAACTGCCTACTTCAGCACGACAGCCAAAACCGATCCCCAAACCAAAAAATGGCACCCAACCCAACATCGATCGGATACCATTCCTATTCATTTCAAATCAACAACTACCGTTCCAACCGAACCGCCCGCCGATCCTGCCACAACCAGTAAGCGTAGGCCACCAACCAAAAGGTGGCGAAGAAGCCAACTAAGCCGTAGCCGAGCCAACCAAGGTCGATGCTGGCAAGCCAGTGACCAAACCGGGATGGGAAATGAATCATTTGAAGCAGTTCAAATGAGCCGATAACGAACGCCGTGACGGCCGAGATGCTCGTCATCACAATGTTATACCGCATTTTCTTACCCGGTGTGTCAAATGCCCAGCTGTAGGCGCACAACATCATGGTTGAATCAACTGTGTCCATCAGATTCATCCCTGACGCAAACAGAATGGGTAGCGCAAGAATGCCGCAGGTCGTCGCGGCCGTTTGACTGGTCGTTGCCGCTGATAAGGCAATCACCGTGATTTCAGTGGCCGTGTCAAAACCCAAGCCGAACATAAAGCCGATGAAATACATTTGCCAGTCATGCCGGATCCACTTGAATAGCGGTGCCAGTACTCGGGATAACGCGCCACGAGAAAGTAGCAGTTTCTCAATTTCAGGTTGCTTTTTCTGATGTGCCGACCGTTGTAGCCGAATTAATTTACTTAAAATAATGAAGCTACTCAGTGCAATAATCAGTAGAAAAATACTCGAGACCACCGTACCGACCTTGCCACCAATGGTGTTCAAGACGGTCAACTTCGTTCGTGCCCAACCGAGGGAAACCCGGACGGCCAGAATCATCAAGAAAACGACCGTGGAGTGGCCGATAGAAAAGTACCAGCCAACACCATAAGCAGATTCACCTTGATTTAACAGGCGCCGAACGGTGTTATCAATGGCTGAAATGTGATCGGCGTCAAAGGCGTGCCGTAAGCCGAGGGTGTAGGCAAGAACGCCTAATCCCCAGAATTTTGGCGCCGCCTGAGCTGCGACTAACAACAATCCGAGACCCAGTAAATGTAACCCCAATGTGAGGCAGTAGAACGGGATGGTTTTGCGAAGGCGCACTTTTGTCATGTGTGACTTCCTTTCTTTAAAGCGAGACTAGTCGACGAGGGCGGCCTTGACGTCAGCAGTCAAGCTGTCGTTCATCCGGCCAGACTTGAAGCCTTCCAAGTCAACGGTGACGTAAGTGTAACCAAGCCCCTTTAAGGTGTCGTTGATGGCAAACATTTGGGCAACCAAGTCGTTCATTTGGTCAGCCATGACTTCGATCCGGGCTAAGTCTTCCTGAACCCGAACGCGGACAGTGGCAAAACCAAGGCTCCGGAGGTAAGCTTCAGCCTTCATGACGCGTTGAATGCCAGCGACCGTTAATTCAGTATCGTAAGCGAAACGAGATGAAACGGAGCAGCTAGCAACCTTGTTCCAGTTGGATAAGCCAGCAGCCCGAGCCATGTCACGCACGTCTGATTTGTAGATGTCAGCTTGTTGCAAAACGGAAACGGCGCCTTCTTCGTCACGGGCGCGTAAGCCTGGACGGAAGTCGTTGTTGTCGTCCATGATCATGCCATCTAAGACAACGTCATAGCCGTTTTCGGCCTTCAAGGCGTTCAACTTTTCGTAGAACATCTTCTTCATCCAGTACCATGAGCTGGCACGGTTGTTCTTGATGTTGTCGTTAGAGAGGTAGTCCAAAGTAGTCCCCATGACGTTGGCACCCATTTCACGAGCTAAGTCCATGGCCTTGGTGTATTCTTCGTCAGTGAATAAATCGGAGTTGGCAACGACGGCCAAAACGTTTTCCTTACCCAACGTCTTCAAAGCGGCGTCCAAGACAACCGTTGAATCAATACCGCCAGAGAAGGCAACTAAAACCTTGTTGTATTGTGATAATGCGTTCGTTAAGTTTGCGTTTTTAACTGATTCCATGTGAGTAACTTCCTTTTTTTATTAAATTAAATGACTGAATTGTACTTGTTGAACGTGATGCGGGTGTTACGCTGGTTTAGCCAAGTTCGTTTTCGTAGGCTAACAGTGCAGCGTGGCGGACTTGATCCAAACTAATGTGGTGTCGGTCTGCAAGGGCGGCGGCACTGTCGTACTCCACCGTTACCTTTGATTGGGTACCACGGTTGCCGATTTTAAGCGTGACGTCACCATATTGCGTGGTTACCGTCTTAAATGTTCGTGGTAACGTGGCGCGTTTCATCGTGACCCACCGAACGCCAAACGTTGTGGTGTGGGTCATCAATAGGTCAACCATTGCCGTTAATTGACCGCTGGTGGTGATGACCGTGACTTGGTAAGCCGGCCGGTTCTTCTTCATGAAGATCGGTGTAAAGTAAGCGTCGTAAGCGCCGGCAGCCATCAATTGATCCATGGCGTAGCCTAAACCTTCACCCGGTTGGTCATCAACGTTAGCGTGAATTTCCACGACCTCATCGCTGGTGGAGTGGACTTCTTTTTGGCTGACGATCGGGGTGAGAAGCAGCCCACGCAAGGCATTTAAATGCCCGGTTTCGCGCGTCCCGAAGCCGTAGCCGACCCGCTTAACTTGCAGATTATCTGGAATGGGGCCAAAGGCGTTAAAGGCCAGTTTGGCGATCGCAAAGCCAGTTGGCGTGACCAATTCAGTGTGAATGTCCGTCCGTTGTTGCACGGGGACTTCGCTGTTTTGACGCATCTGCATCACAGCTGGAACAGGAACCGGCATGGTACCGTGAGCGACTTCAATGGTGCCGGTACCGTCAACGAGGGTGCCGCTGATAATGTTGTCGATTCCCATCAGATCTAACCCAACGAAGAACCCAACGATGTCAACGATGGAGTCCAAGGCACCAACTTCGTGGAAGTGGATTTCATCCAAAGATAATTGGTGCACGTGGGCTTCAGCTTGGGCGATCTCGTTAAAGACGCCAAGCGCCTGATCCTTGATTGACGGTTTCAAATCCGCGTGATTGATGATGGTTTGGATTTCCGCGAGGTTGCGGCCGTGGTGGTGATGGTGGTGAGCGTGAACGTGATCAGTTTCGTGGTCGTGGTGGTGCTCGTGGGCATCGTCATGATCGTGGTGATGATGTTCATGCGCGTGCGCATCGCCGTGCTCATGGGCGTGTTCGTGTTCAGCGATTTCCTGCGCGGTCAAGCTTTCATCAGCGTGGTGGTGAGTGTCTTCTAGTTCAATGCCGAATAACTGACCGCCAATGGCCGAGCGTTTGGCTTTTTCGAGGGTCAACCGGTAGCCGGTGACGTTGAGTTTCTTTAATTCAGCCTGAAACTGGTCAAAGTCCAGTCCGAGGTCGAACAGGACGCCCAGCAACATGTTGCCGCTGAGTCCTGAAAATGGATCTAAATATAGGGTTGTCATTTGTCGTTCTCCGTTAAGTGATTGATTTGACTGGCACTGTAGCCGGCGCCAAAGCCGTTGTCGATGTTGACCACGGTGATCCCTGACGCGCAGCTGTTCAACATGGTCAATAGGGCTGACATGCCGCCGAAACTGGCACCATAGCCAACACTAGTGGGTACCGCGATAACCGGTTTGTCCACGAGACCACCAACAACTGAGGCGAGGGCGCCTTCCATGCCCGCGATGACGATGACCACTTGTGCTTGACGGATGACATCAAGCCGGGCGAATAAGCGGTGAATCCCGGCAACACCAACGTCGTAAACCCGGGAAACGGTGTTACCAAATGCTTCGGCAGTTAAAGCGGCTTCTTCAGCAACTTTGAGGTCGGACGTGCCCGCAGTGACTACCGCAATGGTGTGCGCTGTTTTGGCGATGGCAGTTTGTTGCCACGTCATCACTTGCGCGTCTTCACGATAAGTCATTTCAGGATAGGTGGTGAGTACTGACGCGGCCTTTTCTGGTGAGACCCGGGTGACTAAAATATTCGCGTGGGTCGGTACCATTGCTTGGATGATGCCGATAATTTGAGTGGCCGTTTTGCCTTCGCCGTAGATGACCTCTGGGTAGCCGGTGCGTTGCTGCCGGTCCGTGTCCACCTTCGCGTAGTCGAGATCGACGAAACCAGGATCATCAAGTTGACCCAACGCGTCTTCAACGGATAGTTGTTGGTCTGCCACCCGTTTTAAAAGGGCGGCCATGTTGTTATTTGCCATGGTTAAATTAATCCTTTGCTTTGACGATGACGCCTAATCCATCGGGGATGACAGTGACTTTAGCTTGTTCACCTTCGCGTTTGTAGGCCATGTCCATGGCTTCTTCCAAGCTGTTGGCGAGTTCCATGTGCATGTCCGTCACAAGGTTAGGTTGCACGAGGTCGGAGACCATGATGACGTGGTGGTTGACCAAGATGCGGGCCAAGATTTGAGCCGTCCATTGATCAGGAATGGTTTCCAAACGAGGGGTGTTGATGGCTTGGTCCAAGAAAACCTTTGGATCGTCAACATCAGCTAAGTTGTGGTAGAAGCCTTCGCCACCGTGACCATCACGACAGCCGGCAACCATGACGATGGTCCCATTAGGCTTGTTGGTGGCTTCGGCAGCGGTCATGCCCTTAACGGCTTGGTAGATATTTTGGTCAAGTGGGTAACCACCGTTGGTTGAAATGGTGATATCAGAATCAATGGCGTCGACTTGTGAGAGGGAGGCTACGAAATCGGTCCCTTTCTTGTGGGCGTTCTCCAAATCACCGGCGAATGACGCGATGATTTTCTTATCCTCATCCAACACAACGTTGAGGATGAACTGTAAGTGAACGGCTTTGGCTGCAAAGACCATGTCCTTGTGGATCATGTTGTGGTGCAGGTTACCGGTCCGACTGTGCTTATCGGCGACGAATTCGCCAGAGTGGTTGGCCATGATGGTCTTGTATGAGGCGATCCCAGGCAAAACGGACTTCCGACCGCCAGAGAAACCGGCGAAGAAGTGGGATTCGATGAACCCTTCTGAGATCAAGAGGTCGGCTTCAACGGCCACCTTGTTGAGGATCAAATCGCCACCAGAAGGTAACTTGCCGATGTTGACCATGTCTTCGTCGCGTTCGGAGTAGTGCATCACAATTTCTTCGTTGTCCACGATGTCTTGACCGTATTTGTTGATCAATTCTTCGCGGGTTGAAGGCCGGTGGAAGCCGGTTGCCACTAAGATGCGGATGCGAGCATCTGGGGCTGCTGAGCGGAGCCGACGAAGTAAGATCGGTGTGATGATGTGTGATGGCACTGGGCGGGTGTGGTCAGATGAAATGATCACGATGTTTTTCTTGCCCTTGGCTAATTCTTCCAATTTAGGTGAATCAATTGGGTTATCCAACGAGCGTTCCACCGTTTCAGCTTCTGAAATGGGGTTTTCATAGGTTGCAGCTTGTGACACTAATTTCCCGGCAAAGTTCGCATCTGGGATGTGCGCCGTGATTTTTTTCTTGTCATAAGGTAATTCAATATCAATCATGTTGTGTAATCCTTTCTCTCAAAGCATGGTTATTATCATATGCTTTTTGAATTTCAAAAATACTCGGATTGTTACGTCAAATTTGGTGCACAAAAAGAGCGTATGATTTGTTACATTGTGAAAATTTAAGTTCACAATGGTTGCGAGTGTGATAAACTCTATAAAGTATGATTTAAGACATCTATCAAATAGGGTTTGTGAAATCGTTTCCACCCTGCTAAGGATCTGAAAAACACATGGTTATGAACCGAACTGAGTACCTTTTGAGTCAAATGGAAGCCGTTCACGCCCACGTGATCACCAAAAAACGTCACACCTATTTGACCTATCATGGCCTAGAAGAGACGAACACTTATATTTTGAAACGTGGCATCGTTAAGAATTCGATTATTCTGCAGGATGGTCGAGAATTTAACTTATCCTACATCGCCAAACCAGACGTCATCAGTCTGTTACGCGATGAGATTTCAAAGGATACCGATCAGCCGTTTAACGTGCGGGTTGAATCGGATACCGCTGAGTTTTACGAGATCAACCGCGTCAAGTTTTGGCAGATGGTCAATAAGGACGAGGGACTCAACAACTACGTAAAGGAATACTACCGAACTAAGCTGTCCGAAAACATCGTGCGTTCCCAGCAAATGATTATGGGCAGCAAGCACGACGTTGTCTGTACGTTCTTGAACCAACTCGTTGGCCTATTCGGCAAGCGCCTCCCCGACCATCAGGGCATCCTGATTGATTTCGTCGTCACAAACCTAGACATTGCCGGCTTTTGCGGCATCAACTCCCGCTCATCAGTTACCCGGATCATTAGTGATCTGCGGGCGGAGGGGATTATTGATATTGTGGAGCATAAGTTTGTGGTGCGGAATATTAGTTATTTGAGGGATTATGTGCCGTTGTAGAGTGGACCAAAAAGCGGTTAGGTCCCGGCCATGTAAGCCACTAAAAAGAGGTACGGCCGTTTTTTGGCCGTACCTCTTTTTAGTGGCTTACATGGCCGGGACCTGCTTTTTGGGCCACGTTTAGGCTAGATAACAGTCTCGAACAAGAGTAGAAGGATAAGCCAATTACGAGTTAAGAAACCCGTTCGATACTTACCAATATAACCGAATCTACGAGCAACAAAGCCTCAATTGCAGTCAAAAGACGTAACCGCACTAAAACTCACCCAGCCGCCTTAACTCAACATCAAACTAAATCCAACGTAACCGCACTACTGTCCTCAAGCCGAAACGTGAGAAATAACTCAGGCCCCGGCCATGTAAGTAAATAACGCCGCAGATTCCAGACCCGGGAATCTACGGCGTTATTTACTTACATTCTGGGGCCTAACCGAGTTATTTCTCACTCTTACCAAAATGAAAGCGTTATAATACACATATCAAAGTGCCACGAAAGGATGATGAGACGTGAAAATCGGAATTATTGGCGGTAATGGTAAAGCAGGGGCGGCTGTCTATCAGGAGGCGCTTAAGCGCGGACACCAGCCGACTGCAATTGTGCGAAATGCTGCTAAGGCGCAGGGCGTTTTAGGTGCGGATGCAACGTTGTTAGTGAAGGACGGGTTTGAGCTAACTCGAGAGGACCTCACGGCATTTGACGTTGTGATCGATGCGTTTGGCGTGCCGATGGGGTCGCCATTGGCCTACCTACATCTAGACTTACTGACTCGAATCGTGCATGAACTGCGAGAAACGCAAACGCGGTTGGGCGTGATTATTGGTGCCGCTAGTTTAACGATGCCGGATGGGCGACCACTGCTAGATCATTTAATGGCAACACCGGGGCATGAAGATTGGATCGGGGTACCGTTAAATCAGACTTACGAGCACGCCTTTTTACAGATGATCGATAACGTGGATTGGTTTGCAGTTTCACCGCAGCGCGAATTTAAGCTGGGACCTGCAAGCAGCTACGTGATGGGTGACCAAAAGGTGATGTTTGATGCAGACGGTCGTTCGGAATTAACGACTGGTAATATGGCACTGGCCATCTTGGACGAACTCGAGACGCCGACCCATATTCGGCAGCGGTTTACGGTTCGTAATCAGGAGGCAGACTAGGGCATGAGTTTACGTGGCGATTGGTTATTGTTTAAAACAAAACGGAGTCGGTTGAAACAACAGGTGGCGACGAGTTTTATGCACCCAAATCGGCGCCAAGATGAAGTGGCACCCGAACAGTTCCCTGATCCAGATCGCGTGACAGTTGTGCCGTTAGAGCAGGGACGCTTGGTGACGGTGACGCCAAAACAAGAAACGACTAAGCACGTGGTATTGCTACACGGCGGTGCTTATACCGTTCCAGCAACGGAGAGTCACCGTGAGTGGTTGATTTACATCAGTGATCAATTAGGGGTCCGAGCAACCCTCATTGATTATCCACTGGCGCCAGAAGCCACCGCAACGGTGACGGTTCCGGCAACGGTCGCGGCGTATCAGGAGTTAGGGTTAGAGTACCCGGATGATCAGTTTTACCTACTGGGTGATTCGGCCGGTGGCGGCTTAGCGTTGGTCTTATTGCAACAGCTACGCGATCAGCATGCCCTGTTACCAAAAGCTAGCGTGCTGGTGTCACCCTGGACGGATCTTGCGATGCGGGATCCTCAACTTAAGGCGCGAGACGATGAGGATCCAGAACTGTCCTTTGCAGCAATGCGGCAGACCGCGGTTAACTATGCGGGTCAGTTGGTGCTTGACGATGCGCTGTTAAGTCCGATTAACGGCAATCTAGAACACTTGGGCCGAATTGGTCTCTTCTACGGAACTACGGAACTGTTGCTGCCAGATCATCAGCGGTTGGCATCTAAGTTACAGCAGGCCACTGGCACGCAGGTGGACGTGCACGAACTTAAAGGCATGTTGCATGATTACCTGTTCTGGCACGCGTTACCGGAGAGTCGGCAGACGTTTAAATACTTGGAAGAACAACTCAATCAGGCATAAAAAAAGAACCGCACACGCGGTTCCTTTTTTTATGCCTGAAGTTAACGGGTTTCGTGAGCAACGCGTTTGGATCGCTCGATAAAATCTGAAAACAGTGCCTTAGACTCTTCGTGATGCTTATACATGTTCTCTGGGTGCCACTGCACGGCCAGAATTTGTTCGCTCTTCACCGATTCAATGGCTTCTACCACTTGATCATCGGCGCGCGCTGTAATTTTAAGACTTGGGGCAACGTCCTTCACCGCTTGATGGTGGCGGGAGTTAACGTAAGGGCGCTTGCCAACGATTTTCAACAAGCGACTGCCCTGTGCCACTGAAACGTGGTGGGAAGGCATGTTGCCGGGCGCGGTTTGGTGATGTTTTAACGTCGTTGTGGGATTTTGTGACAGGTCCTGATAAACCGTGCCACCCAACCCGATATTAATTAATTGAAGCCCACGACAAATGCCTAGGATCGCTTTACCGTGCGCAACGGACTGTTTTAACAGTTCAATTTCAAAGAGGTCGCGCTTGCGGTAAGTCGTCCCTAGTTTTTCGTAGGGTTCTTCACCATAAAAAGTAGGATCCACATCGTCGCCACCGAGAAAGAGGACGCCATCGAAGAGGTCCAGGTAATCAGTGACGTCTTCGGGGTCAACGCTCGGAAAAATAACGGGCACCCCGCCAGCCTTAACAACCGCTTCGATTGCTGGCCGTGGCGCAAACGCCGCGTTACGTTCGTTAATAATGTTGGTTGCTTCAGCCAATGTATCGGCTGGCAATGCAATTCGTGGTCGCATGTTAGGCCTCCTCCTTATAATTAGATTAAGATGAGATAAAAGTATCAGATTTTAGAGGAAAAAGCAAGAAAGTTGATATAGATGTGGTAATATTTGGCTAAATGGCGTTTGCGCGTTGCTGAATTCAAATTTTGATCAATGGCTAAAGACTGGATTGGTAAGCATCGAGCCGGTTTCTTGACTCAGCATTCAATAATAATTTCACTTTATTTTAAGACGGTTATATAGCCTAAACGCGTGCCAAAACTCAGGCCCCGGCCATATAAGCGAGTTTTGGCACGCGCGCTTCTTCACTTTTTTCATAAAAAAGCCTATATTAAATATGTAACTAATTTTGAACAGAGGTAGATAAGATGGCAATGACAGAGCGACAGTTGATTCAAGAGATTCTAAATACGGTAGCCGTAATTTACGAATTTGAAAACGCTGACGAGGATGCCAACGAGTATACGCTGCTGATCAAACAACAAGACAACGATACCCGGGATTTGGCAACCGTTAACGCTGAGGTGAAGCGGTACTTTGAGGAAGCAGACTTTGATTATCAAGAAGAACTGCACCCAACGAATACCGACAAACCAGCAGATTTGCGGGTTCAAATTAAGCGCTGATTTAGCGATCCCGTGGTTTGGGGGACTGATTGACGTTACCCAATTTAGATAATGTAAAACAACTCATGGCTGTTCATTATGAACGGCGGTGAGTTGTTTTAGTTTGGTATAATAAATGACAAAATAGGGGAGGCGGAATCATGCAATTTTGTTTGAATTATAGTTCGGGTAAAGACAGTATGCTGGCGCTGGATACGCTGGTCAACGAGGGACACCAGCCGGTTTGCTTAATTACTAGTGTGAATGATGAGATCGAGCGGTCCTGGTTTCACGGCGTGCCGTTAAACGTGTTGCAGGCGGCGGCTGACTGTTTGGATTTGCCATTATTAACGGTACCGACAAACGCCACGACTTACGAAGATGCGATGGTGGCGGCGTTAAAGCGGAGTCAGGACTACGGTGCTACCGTTGCGGCCTTTGGTGATATTGATATTGAACAAAACGGTGATTGGGATAAACAAATTGCTCAACGCGCGGGCCTGACACCAGTTTTGCCACTTTGGCAACAGGGCCGTGTATCGTTAGTGCACCGTTTTTTAGATCGTGGCTACACGGCAATGATTAAAACGGTCTCGAAGGCCTCTGGCATTCCGGATGATTTTTTAGGTCAGCCGTTAAACCAGACCTTCTTGGATTACTTAGCCGCGCACGATCTCGATCTCTGCGGTGAAAATGGTGAGTACCACACGTTGGTGGTTGATGGGCCGTTGTTTGACCATCCGTTGACGTATAAAACGGCTGGCATCTTTGATAGTCCGCACGCGCGGTCGTTGATCATTAACTAATTTCACAAGTGACCCATCGTTGTAACGATGATAGCCTAAATGCGATTAAATCGGCCTAGAGGTTTAGTTTCTCTTAAATTAAAGGGCTCTCATGACGGAACGCTTGTGAACGTGTTATGCTTAACGAAATGATTTGAAACCGGTTACGTGATGTTATTGGAGGGATTTGAAAATGGGTATGAAGGCACCGGAACACTACATTCTAGCAATCGATCAGGGGACGTCGGTCACTCGGGCAGTACTGTTTGATCACTCGGGGCGGCAGGTGATCGAAAGCCAGAAGACCTTCCCACAGTACTACCCCCACAATGGTTGGGTGGAACAAGACGCCAATGAACTGTGGAATTCAGTTCAGTCGGTGATTGCGAGTGCGTTGATCGATGCTGGGGTCCACCCAGAGTACATCGATGGCATCGGTATATCTAGTCAACGGGAAACCACGGTTATCTGGGATAAGCAGACCGGGCAACCCATTTACCATGCGATTGGCTGGCTTTCAAAGCAAACGGCGCCGATTGCGAAACAGATGGTGGCGGATGGCTACGAACAGCTTATTCATGATAAAACCGGGTTAGTGATCGATTCCTACTTCTCGGCAACCAAGGTCCGTTGGTTACTAGACCACGTACCAGGCGCTCAGGAACGGGCAGAACGCGGTGAGCTGTTGATGGGGACCATTGATAGCTGGCTGGCGTGGAAGTTGTCAGACGGCCAATTGCACATCACTGATACCACTAACGCCAGTCGAACGATGTTGTTTAACATTCACGATTTGTGTTGGGATGACGATATTTTACGAATTCTGAACATCCCCAAGCAGTTGTTGCCGGAGATTCGTTCCTGTTCTGAGGTTTACGGCACAACGAAAAACTACCAGTTCTATGGTGTCGAAGTCCCAATTTGCGGCCTAGTCGGGGACCAACAGGCAGCGCTGATCGGCCAAATGGCCTTTAAACCAGGTGAGGTGAAAAATACCTATGGCGATGGTGCCTTTATCGTAATGAATACGGGGGACGAACCCCGATTTTCTGATAATCAACTGTTAACGACGATTGCGTACGACCTTGGTGGTAAGAAGACTTACGCATTGGAGGGGTCGATCTTCGTAGCCGGGACCGCGGTGAACTGGTTGCACGACAGTATGAAGATTATTGATAGTGTGCCGCAATCGAGACAAGTAGCGATGGCATCTGAAAACGATGATGAAGTTTACGTGGTACCAGCCTTTAACGGATTGGGCGCACCGTACTGGGATCAGGATGCGCGGGGGGCGGTTTTCGGCCTGACGCGGGGAACGAACCGAAGCGATTTCGTGAAAGCAACACTTCAATCGATTGCCTACCAAACGCGGGATATTATCGAAACTATGCGTAAAGATACCGAGATGCCGGTAACGGAAATCTTGGCGGATGGTGGTGCGTCTAGAAACCGCTATTTGATGCAGTTTCAAGCAGATATCCTAAACGTGCCAATCATCCGATCGGCGGAAGAGGAAACCACGGCGCTGGGTGCCGCAATTTGTGCCGGCTTAGCAATCGGCTACTGGCAAGATTTAGACGAAATCGCCAAGATCCACGCCCCAGGTCGACGCTTTGAACCGGATATGACCGAAAAAAAGCGGCAACGGTTGTATGATGGCTGGCAAGTGGCGGTTAGGGCGACGAGGGAGTTTAAAGTTTAGAGTGCGGAGAGAAGCGGTTAAAGAGCGGCGTGTAAGGTAACTTCAGCGAAAACGCCCGGGTTTTGGGCGTTTTTGCTGAAGTTACCTTACACATAGCTCTTTGCTTCTCGGAGCACGTTTCGGCGCGGTGGCCTAAATGTGGTTGAATAAGCAATTTCGCAAAGTTTCTAGAAAGCAGAAAAGTTCAATTTAATGAGGCGCCGAAAACTAGGTAGCCGGAAAGTACGTTGCAACGACTACTCTGTGGATTTAAAGTGCAGAGTAATTACTGAAATTAAAAAAGCACACAAAAAATAGGAGCACCATGATTTCCAAACTGGGAATCGTGGTGCTCCTGTTTTTTGTGTTTAGTGATTCAGATAAGAGAACGGCGCATTACTGTCCTCAAGCCGAAACGTGTTCCGAAAGGCAGAGAGTTGCACCTAAGTCACTCTCTAACCGCCCTGTTTCACTCTCTGGATCGTTTCTGTCCTCAAGCCGAAACGTGTTCCACAAAGCAGAGACTTGCACATAAGCCGCTTCCACCACAATCCTCAAAAACCGAGGATTCTGGCGGAAGCGGCTTATGCTCCAGTCTCTAAACGCTTTGTTCCACACTCTACTTCTTCAACCACTTCGGCAAATACCCGCGCTTCGCCAACAAATCATACGAGCGCTGAGTAGCCGGGGTAAAGCCGCGGTTAAATAGGTGTCTAAAGTACATCATATTGTAGATAAAGCCCCAAAGTAGGCCAACGAGGAATTCAATCGTGCTCCAAGCCGTTGCGAAGTCGGTCGTTGAGGCAAAGGGGTACGACTGGATGCCAAGGGTGATGCCCATTTGGATCCCAATCATGCACAACAAGTTGTACCAGTCGCCACGAAAAATTGGCACGAGCACGTTGAACAGAAAGGCGGTCAGTGAAAAGCCGACTTTGCCGATTCGAATCTCGCCGTTATCCTTTCGCACGACGGTCGCGTAATTTGGCGGAACAGGAATGCCGTTAGGGCCTTCGTGGTTGTCTCCATTCTCAAATGGATTTTGCATGGGGAACCTTCTTTCATGAAGTTAATGGTATTAGTTAGCAGTGACGTTGTTAAAAAATCCAACGTTCACCAAGTAATGTAGTGTATTACTCCATCATAACGATATGTGCCTAAGAGTTCAATCATTAGATCCGGGTGAATTTAACGACCGCTTCACACCGTGCCGTTTGAGGCATCATGTCGACGGATTGAATGTAATCCACGCGATATTGACGGGTTAATTTGACCAAATCCCGGGCTAGCGTGGATGGGTTGCAGGAAATGTAGACGAACTTCTTGGGTTTAGACGCCAAAATAGCACGGATCAACTGGTCATCGAGGCCGGTACGAGGTGGATCAACCACGAGGGCGTCCAGTTCAAAGCCTTCATCTAACCACTTAGGTAGCAACGTTTCGGCCGTGCCAGTTTCGTACGTGGCGTTGGTGATATCGTTTAAAGCGGCGTTTTCGCGCGCGTCTTTGACGGCATCATCGATCACGTCCATCCCACGAACTTCTTTAGCCGCGTGGGCCATGGAAAGACCAATCGTCCCAACGCCGGAGTAGGCATCCACCACGTTTTCGTCAGGACTTAAATCCAAGGCCTTAAGCGCTTCAGCGTACAGCGTGACGGTTTGGTAGGGGTTCAGTTGTAAGAAGGCTCGCGCTGATAAGTTGAATTGCAAATCGTTGAGGACTTCGCGAATCTGAGGCTTGCCGGCCAACAGATAGGTGTCATCGCCCCAAATCAGGGAAGTCCGTTCACTGTTGACGTTTTGCATGATTGAAACGACTTCCGGATGGGTCGCTTGCAGGCGGTCAATCATATCGGCCTGTTGCGGGAAGTTAGTGCCGTTGGTGACAAAGACAACTTGAACTTCGTCCGTGCCAGCAGCAACCCGGACAACAACGGTTCTTACTAAGCCACTGTGCTTCTTTTCGTTATAAATGGAAACGTCCAGTTCTTCAAGCAAACTGACAACCGTTCGCATAACGGCCATTGTTGCAGGCATTTGAACGGAACAGGTTTCCAAATCAACTAGTTTGTGACTCCGTTCCTGATACAGACCAGCCATCACGTGGCCGTCGGTTGCCCGACGAACTTGGAACTGTGCCTTGTTTCGGTAACCGTAAGGATCGGTCATGCCAATCGTTGGTTTGAGGAGGTAGTTCCGGAAGCCCTTGGGTTGGTATTTTTCTAACGACTGCCGGACAACGTCGCGTTTAAATTCGAGTTGTGCCGGGTAAGCGAGGTGTTCGAGTTCGAAACCACCAACTTCGCCCGCGTAAGCATCGCGAGGCGTTACCCGGTCAGGACTAGGCGTCTTCAAGCGGTGAATCTTCGCCGTCAAAAAGTTCGGCTTGATGCCAGTGACTTCGGCCACGACTACTTCGTTGGGAAGGGCGCCTTGGACGAAGACCAACTTGCGTTTAAAGTAGCCGATACCTTCGCCGTTGATGCCTAGCCGCTTGATCGTTAACGGGAAACGTTGGCCCATTTCGACTTGAACGTCTTGTTGTTGCCGGCGTTGGTTGGGCCGGTGATTTTGTGAGTTATTGCGTGAATGATACTGATTGGTTTGCGTTGTTTTCAAGTTAAATTTCCTATTCTATGGTTGTCTAGTTTAATGTGTTTCATGCTGTGAAGTATTGTACCACAAAGCGGGATGCTTACGCTTGTGTCCGGCGTAAGCATTGGGTGTATTTTGAGTGTCGGCTGTTTGTCATCGCTTCGCTCGCCAAAGCCGCATGAAAATCGGCGCTATCAGGCCACAAAATTCGGCGCAACTTAAACTGTTATTTTCAGGGTTCCTGAAGTTGTAAGAACTTGTCAACCACACGCTTTTTGGCTACCACGCCGAATGGTGCTGCGCGAGACTGAGAGCTACATGTAAGTGCACTTCGATAAAACCGCCAGACCCGGGCGCTTTCACCGAAGTACCCTTACACTACGCTCTCAACCCATCTCGCTCCGCACACTGTCGCTGGACACAAACGACAATAAAACGCCCGCACATTCATCAAACGTGCGGGCGTTAAAAATTCAGTAATTAAGCTTCATAATACTTGTAACGAATCGTGTAATCTTTCAATTGACCTGAAGGCAACACGATATCACCAAAGCCATCATGGTTGATGGCATCTGGCAACGTTTGAGCTTCGGTAGCTAAGGCGTTGTAAGGCTTGCTTTGATCGAATGGGTTAGCGGTGAAGACCACTAATGAGTTCCGGTCAGAGAAGATGTCAATGTGACGGTTACTCTTGCTGTCGCTTAAGGTCGCAATTGGTTTATCAGCGCTTGGGGTCACTTCGTAAGCGTCGTCGATTTCGACCTTGCCAGTTTGAGCTTTAATGTCAGCCAAGGCGCTTGGAATGTCGCGGGCAGTGGCGAAATCGTAGCCAGTACCAGCTAAGTCGGTGAAGTCACCGGTTGGAACCTTATCAGAATCAGCTAACGTCAACCGACGAGTACTGTTAACTTGGAGCTCTTGGGTGGTCAAATCCTTTTGGCCGTCCGTTAGGTTCCAGTAAACGTGGTTCGTTGGGTTGAAGAGGGTGTCTTCAGTTGAGGCGGCACTAAAGTTGATTGAGACTTGGTTGTCGTCAGTCAACGTGTAGGTGATGCGGGCATCTAGGTCACCAGGGAAGTTGTCTTCACTACTTGGAATGTGACGTGAGAAGGTCACGCTGGCATCATGTTCACGGATGCTTTGTTCCGCATTCCAGACGATTTCAGAAAAGCCGTTCGGGCCACCGTGTAAGGTGTTGTCATTTTCATTGGCGGTAAAGTGGACTTGCTTGCCATTAATGGTCGCTTGCGCCTTACCTAACCGACCAGCAACCCGGCCAATTGCCTTACATAGGCTATAAGAGGTTGGGGCATCGTATTCGCCCAAAGTGTCAAAATGAACGATCAATGGATGGTTGTTAACGGTAAAACCGGTCCAAGTCGCCCCTAAGGTGATCACTTGAATGAAGCTCCCAGAAGCGTTGGTAATCGTGTAGCGGTCAATGTTTTGATCATTGTGTTGACCGAAAACGTCAGTTGTAATTTGCATTGCTAAAAATCCTCCCTGTAGGTCTCTTAAATTAATATTCAGATCATTAACCGGCTGATAATGGTTAATGCTTGTAAGCGCTTAATTAACATCATTATACAACGTTCTATGAAAAACCAAACCATTTTTCTGAAAAAAGTTTACTAAACTTTAATCGATTTTAGGCAATCATTGAAGCTTAAGCATTTCGCTACCAAAGCTTCACAATTTGAACACAGAATCGCAACAGTTTCTCGACATTTTTTCGATACACTAGAACCTGTAATCAACGCATGGAAAGGATGATTCCGATGTTAACGCAAACCAATCTTGAAACCATCGCTGTGCAACTTGTTCAGGTGACACCTACTGTTGTCACGGCTAAAACCGAAACAAATCAAATCATTGAAATTAAACCTGCGCCACATGACCAGCACGACCACGCCTTTTGGCAATCATTGAAGGCTATCGCGCAGGCGAAAATCTGGTTACCCGTGACCAAGGGCACCCACGAACTGCTCCAGCACGATTGGTTGAGTACGATGCCTGCAATTTAGCGGTTGATTTCGGGACCAAATCGTTGGTATTTTGACCGAATCACGATACACTAACTATGGTATTGTCTCAATATTAGAGGAGGGTTCAACATGGCATTAACTGATACGTATACACTCAGCAACGGCGTTAAGATTCCGGTTGTCGGCTTTGGAACTTGGCAGACACCTTCTGGCGACGTCGCCTATCATGCAGTGTTAGATGCAATCAAGGCGGGTTATCGCCATATCGACACCGCGGCATTTTACGGTAACGAAGAAAGTGTCGGCCAAGCGATTCACGATTCTGGTGTGAAGCGCGAAGACCTGTTTGTGACCACGAAGCTTTGGAACGCTGATCACGGCTACGAAGCAACCAAGGAAGCCTTGGGCAAATCACTGTCACGGTTAGGCCTAGAGTATGTCGATCTATACTTGATCCACTGGCCCAACCCAATTGCGTTCCGGGACGACTGGAAGGCTGCCAATGCGGGTAGCTGGAAGGCAATGGAAGAAGCTTACGAAGCCGGTACTGTGAAGGCTATCGGAGTTTCTAACTTCCGCGCACACCACATTGACGCCTTGCTGGAAACGGACAAAATTGCGCCAATGGTGAACCAAATCTTCTTGAACCCATCCGACTTACAACCAGCTGTCGTTGAGTACAACAACGCCCACGACATCGTGACCGAGGCGTACAGCCCACTGGGAACGGGTAAGATTTTTGAAATTACCGATTTAAAGGCCATCGCTGACAAATACGGCAAGTCAGTGCCACAATTAGTCTTACGCTGGCACTTGCAACACGGCTTCTTGCCACTACCAAAGTCAGTGCATACTGAATACATTGAAGCCAACACGCAGATTTTCGATTTTGAAATTACTGCGGATGATATGAAGAAAATTGATAGTTACCAAGGCGTAGCTGGAACGGCAGCGGATCCAGATACGGCTAATTGGTAAATTGGGTATTAGTTTTTTAGTACAATAAAGCGGCCCCGTAGATTCTGAAACTAGGAATCTACGGGGCCGTTTGTTGATTGTTTCGGAATTTAAACGCGTTTGAGTTCGTTCACGTCAACCGCACTGGCTAAAGTTGCGGGATTCTCGGCATATTTTGATTAAATCGTTTTGGCGATAACGTGAATCAAAATCCATGTTATGATAGCGTTAATCTAACATTAGAAAAGGGGCCTTCTCATGACACAAAAACGACCAGTAGCTTTCGTGACCGGGGCATCATCCGGTATTGGCTTTTCCATCGCTAAGCATTTGAAACAGCACGGGTTTGTGGTTTACGCTGGTGCTCGGCGCGTTTATAAAATGAACGACTTGGATGATATTGGGATCCACACGTTATCGTTAGATGTTACCGATAGTGAGAGTATCCAAGCGGCGGTACAACAAATTGCGACTGCTGAAGGACGCCTAGACGTCTTGGTCAATAATGCGGGCTTTGGTGTTTTTGGGGCGATTGAGGAAGTCCCGCTTGAAAAGGCGAAGCAACAGTTTGATGTGAACGTTTTTGGGGTGACCGAAATGAGTAAGGCGGTCTTGTCGTTGATGCGCGAACGCCATGCTGGCCGAATCATTAACATCAGTTCGGTTGATGGTAAAATTGCTAACCCACTTGGTGGCTGGTACGTAGGATCCAAATTCGCCGTGGAAGGCTTGAGCGATTCGATGCGGTTAGAGTTAGCCGATTTTGGCATTCAAGTTGCCGTGATCGAACCCGGCCCAATCAAATCTGACTGGGCGAAGATTGCCGGTGAGCAATTGCTGGAAGTTTCTCATGATGGGCCTTATCAAGAGCTATCAAAGCAAGCGGCGGCCTTTTTGCAAACGGTGGATGCGTTTGGTGCCCAGCCAGAAATTATTGCTCGCAAAGTTGTTCAAGCGGCAACTGCTCGGCGACCACGGACGCGATATACGGCTGGGGTTGCGGCTTATGCAGGCTTGTTAGGACGACGGCTGTTGCCGGATAGTGCGTTGGATGCTGTGTTGCGGCAGACGGGGAAGTTGGCGTTGAGGTATCAGGAACGGTCACAGGGTAAGGATTAGAATAGCTGGGTAAGGATTGAATTGCTAGCTTTGGCTTTGGGTGAGTGGTTGATTTGAGTTAACCTCATTGCTGTCCTCGAGTCGAAACGTGCGAAAAAACTCAGGTCCCGGCCATGTAAGTAACTCAGGCATAAATTCCAAGTTCAGGAATCTATGCCTGAGTTACTTACATTCTGGGACCTAACCGAGTTTTTTCGTACTCTTGGTGAACTCAACCTAGTAAGTGATAGTAGTTAACTTCATTACTATTATCTAGCTGAAACGAGCGCCAGAAAACTGAGAGTTGCACCTAAGCGACACCGACCAAAAAGCCAAACCCGGGCTTTCTGGTCGGTGTCACTTAGGCTCCACTCTCAACCCGTTTTCTTCTGCTCTCTTGACGCCGAAACCGCTTCCCTGTAAAATTAAAGACAAACAACACGAGGGGTGTCCCGCTACCGGGGCTGAGATGTGCTTGGCACGATCCCTTTGAACCTGTAAGTTCATACTTGCGTAGGAACGTGTTCATCGACGGCCGGAGAATTACCGGAAACAGGTCGACCTGAACGCATCACGTTTGGGTCGGCCTTTTTAACTGAAAAATGAACGAGGCGTTGTTTTAAAACAGTTTTGGGAGGCGGTTTTTGTAATGAAAATTGAGTTACTAGATACGCTGCGTGCGGCGAATCCCGTTGTTTTGAACATCTCCAACTTTGTAACGGTTCAAGACGTTGCGAATGGGATCAACGCGATTGGTGCATCGCCAATTATGTCGGAAGAAATTGCTGAAACGCGCGAAATGGTGCAGATCAGCAGTGCGGTTGCGTTGAACTTGGGGGCTTTTTCTAAGCCCCAAGTGGACCACATTTTAGCAATGGGTCAGGCAGCTAACGAGTTGCATAAGCCGTTGGTGATCGATCCGGTAGCGGTCGGCGCAATTGCTTACCGCAAACAAGTGGCCACCGATTTGATGAGTCAGTTCCAAGTGGACGTGATTCGTGGTAACGCTGGTGAAATCGCGGCGTTAGCTGACGTTGAGTGGCAGGCTAAGGGAATCGATGCCGGTTCTGGGAATCAGGACCTAGTTGAAATCGCTAAAGCGTGTGCTCAAAAGCAACACTGCGTTGTGATTTTAAGTGGTGAAACTGACGTCATCACGGATGGCGAGCGGGTCGTGAAGGTTCATAACGGCACACCGCTATTCCAGTTACACGTGGGTTCTGGCGACATGCTAAGTAGTATCGTTGCGGCCTTTTGTGCTGTTAGTGATGGTGACTACTTTGAAGCCGCTCAGACGGCCTGTGTGGTCTTTGCTGCGATTGGCGAACTGGTTGCCAAGGACTTAAAAGAAGAGCGTCCCGGTACCTTCTCGGCGCGCTTAATGGATGCCCTCCACCTGACCACGGTGGCCGACATCGAAAAAATTGCTCAATTTGACTGAAAGGCGTGATAGGTAGAATGGCTGAGGAAGTAAATGCATTTCCACAAACGTTAACGATTGCGGGGACCGACTCCGGTGGGGGTGCGGGCGTCATGGCTGATTTGAAGACCATGCAGGAACGCCATGTTTTCAGCACAGCGGTCATTGTTGCGGTGACGGCTCAAAACACATTAGGTGTTCAAGATTTCATGGCGTTACCAAAGAAGCTGATTGATGAACAATTTGCCTCATTGGCAGATGATTTAGCGATCAAAGCTTGCAAAACGGGGATGTTAGCCGATGCAGAACACGTGCGCATCGTTGCGGATAATTTAAGAAAATACGATTTCGGCCCACTGACAGTTGATCCCGTGATGATTGCGAAGGGTGGTGCTGCGCTACTTGCGGATGACGCCATCGAAGTGGTGAAGGAAGAACTGTTACCACTGGCAACCATCGTGACGCCAAACTTACCGGAAGCTGAACGCTTGACTGGCATGACCATTGCCACGCCGGATGACACGAAACTGGCAGCCCAACAACTACAGGCAGCTGGTGCGAAGAACGTCATCATTAAGGGTGGTCACGGTGATACCGATACGGTGAGTGACTACGTGTTGTTGGCGGACGGCCATGATTTTTGGTTGAGTTCGCCACGGGTCGATACGGTTCGGACGCATGGGACTGGTGACACGTTGTCATCATGCATGACCGCTGAACTGGCCAAGGGACATGACATTGAAACCGCCATTCGAACAGCCAAAGACTTCGTTGAGGCTGCTATCAAGAACACCATTCAGGTGGGACACGGACACGGTCCACTGAACCACTGGGCATACGGGGAGGCGCACACCAAATGACGACCTTTGATCCTCAATTATTAAAGGCCTACTTTGTGTGTGGGTCCCAAGACGTACCAGCCGGCCAGTTTGTGCCGACTGTAAAGGCTGCTTTGGCAGCTGGTATCACGGCGTTTCAATTTCGCGATAAGGGGCAACGGTCTCAGCTCACCGAAGAGGAACGGGTAGCGACCGCCATAACGTTGCGCAACCTCTGCGCTGATGCGAGCGTGCCGTTTATCGTGGACGACGACGTTGAATTGGCTCAAATGACCAAGGCCGATGGGATTCACGTTGGCCAATCGGATGAAAAAATTCAGGCCGTTATCCAAGCAGTAGGTGGTCAAATGTTTATTGGCCTCTCCTGTTCGAATCAAGCCGAAATTTTAGCAGCCAATGCCATTGACGGGATTGACTACTACGGTAGCGGGCCGGTCTTTCCAACCGGCTCCAAAGCCGACGCTGACCCGGTTATTGGGTTAGCTGGACTCAAACAATTGGTCGGCCTCTCAACCCGACCAATCGTTGGCATCGGTGGCATCACGGTAACGGACCTTCCCGATGTCATTAAAGCGGGTGCCGCTGGCTCAGCAGTCATCTCGATGATTGCAGCTAGTTCGGATATTGCGATTACCGTTGGTGCGATGTTAGATGCTTAGTTTTCAACTACACTGTGACTAACACTGACTTTGAATAAATAGATAGGGAAAGGCTGCCGAGTTGGTGGCCTTTTTGTTAGTGTGCGGAGCGAGATGAGTTGAGAGCAGTGTGCAAGGTAACCTCGGTGAAGACGCCCGGGCCTGGCGGGTTTACCGAGGTTGCCTAAAAGTGTTGTTTTTCATGCAGTTTTGGCGAGAAAAGCGCCGACAAACCGCCGATACTCAAGTCACATCCAACACTGTTACTAGATGCAAACGTAGAATTCTGTATAAAAAACACCTTGACATTTCAACCACACGGAATTAAGATTTACTCATCGAAAAGCAATTGAATTTTAACAAAGACACGGAAGAAGAGTAGCAACCCACGATCACCCCTAGCGAGTCCGGAATGGTGAAAACGGATGGGATCACGGTTGTGAAGATGAGCTTCGTTGGTCTCGCACTGGTTAACGCTGGTGCGACGGTAGGAACCGTTACCTTCCCGGATATCAACGGGTATCTTGAGGCGCGGCGACGCGTGAATAAGGGTGGTACAGCGAAGTTTTCGCCCCTTACTTGTAGCAATATGAGTAGGGGGCGTTTTTTTGTGTAGAGTGCGAAACAAGGCGGTTAGAGACCGGAGCCTAAGGAACTTTCACCAGAAGCCCCGGTTTTGGGGGCTTGTGGTGGAAGTCCCTTAGGTGCAGGTCTCTGCCTTGAGTAGCACGTTTCGGCACGGTAGCCGTAAAGCACAGAAGCCC
>NZ_BAABMI010000044.1:0-5080 GCF_054785195.1 Secundilactobacillus muriivasis
TGGTGGAAGTCCCTTAGGTGCAGGTCTCTGCCTTGAGTAGCACGTTTCGGCACGGTAGCCGTAAAGCACAGAAGCCCTGGTTTTGGAGGCTTTTGGCTGAAGTGCCTTGGGTGCAGGTCTCTGCCTCTCCGAACGCGTTTCGGCACGGTAGCCGTAAAGCACCGAAGTTTAACTGATTAAAATTCAATCTATTCAAATTGCTTTTTCAATCTATTCAAATCAGGTTATTAGGGAAATCAAAATGGAAAAGGGGAACATCAGCATGAAACGAAAAACGGTATTCGGCATCACAGCATTAGGGCTAGGCTTATTGTTAAGCGCCTGTGGTCAAACCAGCTCCAGCAACGGCACTCCCAAAACAGGGACTCAAAGCAAGGCATTAAAGGTCACGGCCAGTCAGGCAATTGCAACGACCGACCCCAACAAGGCGACTGACATTGTGAGTCAGGCAGCGATTGCTCAGATTTACGAGGGCCTTTATACAACGAATAAGCAGGGGAAGGTTGTTCCCGGTGTTGCCACTAAAATCGCAACGCCAACCAACGGCGGTAAAACCTACACGATCACGCTACGTAAGGATGCCAAGTGGTCAAACGGCGATCCCGTAACGGCACAGGATTTCGTCTACTCGCTTCAACGGCAGGTTGATCCGAAGACGAAGTCACAAGAAGCCGGTCACGTGGAAGAAATTGCGAACGCAACGGCGATTAATAACGGTAAAAAAGCGGTTAGCACACTGGGCGCTAAGGCGCTCAACAAACATAAACTCCAAATTACGCTGGCGCAAAAAACACCGTGGTTCAATTCCCGCTTAGCCACCGAGCTTTACCCATTAAATCAAAAGTTCGTTGCCAAATACGGCGAAAAGTACGGCAGTAGCGCCGCTAAAACGCTCAGCAACGGTGCCTACAACATCAAAAACTGGACGGGGAGTAGCGATACTTGGACGTACGCCAAAAACGGGAAGTATTTCAACGCTAAGGACGTTCGGTTGAAGACGGTTAAGGTGCAAACGGTTAAGGATAACAGCACGGCGCAAAATTTGTTTGCGTCAGGTGATGTGCAAGTCACAACGGTCACCGGCAACCAAGTTCAGGCGGATAGTACCGGTAAGTTGAAGAAGAACTTGAAGCTGACCAAGTTGAACCGCTTGAATTTCATCGTTTGGAATTCAAAGCAAAAAGCTACCAATAACACGGCGTTACGTAAAGCGGTTAGCTACGCCATTAACCGGAAAGCCTTGGTTAAGAACGTGTTGAAAGACGGCTCACTCCCATCAAAGAGTGCCATTCCAGAAGGTAACTTCACGAACCCAACCACCGGCAAAGATTTCAACGCCGATACCGGGAACTTGTACCCTTACAACTTGAAGAAGGCCAAGCAGTACTGGCAACAAGCCCAACAAGAATTGGGTAAGAAAACCGTCTCAATCGAACTCTTAACCAATGACCAAGATGTGAACAAATCCGTTGGGGAGTACATTCAAGGGGCCGTTCAACAGAACCTGAAAGGCTTAAAGGTTTCCCTTCGTGCCATTCCGTTGAACAACGAAATCAGCACCTTCACCAAGGGTGACTTCCAAAGTGGGACGTTGAGCTGGACCAGTGATTTCCAAGATCCAGTGGACTTCTTGAACAAGGCTTCAATCACCAACAGTATCAACTTCGGGAAGTTTGACAACAAGTCTTACGAGAAACAAATTGCCACGATTTCGGCTGATAAACAGTCTGCCAAAGATCGTTATCAAACGATGCAGGCCACGGCTAAGGCCTTGGCTGACAATCAAGGCTTCACACCACTTTACCAAAGCACCCAAGCGAACTTGATCAGTACCAAAGTCGCCGGCGTGCAACCAACGTTGTTGCGTGATACACTTTACCGGTACGCTTATTGGAAATAACGGATAAATTGGAGGTAGCTGTGATGAGCAAACAAGTCATTATCGGAATCCCGGCTGAAAGTCGGGTGTTAGACAATGCTTACCGCAACAGTGTCAATCAGGGGGACGTTGCGGCGGTTGTGAAGGCTGGTGGCGCACCAGTATTGATTCCAACGCGAAATCCAGAGTTGGTCACCCGGTACCTTGATATCATCGATGGCCTATTATTACCAGGCGGACCGGACGTTGCGCCGCGGTTTTACGGTGAAGAACCACTGCCACAGTTAAGCATGACGGATTCGCTGCTAGACGAAAGTGAACTGACTCTGGTTCGAGAAGCCGTTAAGCGTGGGATTCCAATCTTTGGCATTTGCCGGGGCATTCAGGTGATCAACGTGGCACTGGGCGGTGATTTGTATCAAGATATCGCCACCCAGTTTGGGCACCCAACCTTACAGCATTTTCAAAATGCTGCAATGACGCAGGGCACTCACCACGTTGCCATCGATGCTCAGAGTCGGTTAGCAACGATCGTGCAGGCGGATGGGCTCTTGGTGAACAGCCATCATCACCAGTCACTTAAGACGGTGGCACCTCAGCTCAAAGTGACCGCAACCGCCAGTGACGACACAATTGAAGCCGTTGAGAGCGTTGATAATGATCTCATCGTGGCGGTACAGTGGCATCCGGAAACCATGTTTGAAGTGGATGCGCAGATGTTGACGTTGTTTGAGGACTTTATTAAACGCGTTGAACGCGCAGTTGATTAAATGGTATTAGAAAAAGCAGTTAGCCCGGTGGCTAGCTGCTTTTTTTGTTGCTGTCAGATTGTGAAGTGCGTTGATTGACTTGAATTGCCGACTTCCATCTCACATTGGTGTAGGTTGTTACTATTGCGACTCATCTCAGAAACTTAACTGGCCAGTAGTCTCGCGCCGCACCCTATACCCGAGTCGGCAACGACGGCCGGTCAAAGTAATATCCCTGGAACTGTTGAATCCCAAGCGACCGGGCAAAAGCGAGTTCCGATTGGTTTTCAACGCCCTCCAAGATAAAGGTGATCTTTGCGGTGTTCGCGACTTCGACCCAGAATTTGATTCGGTCTTGGATCCGGGTTAAGGAGTCGGTTCGACGCAGATTTTGCATGGCAAATTTAATGCCATCGATGTAGGGTAACATGTCGCGCACGAGTTCGTAACTGTTGTCGCTACCAACGTCATCGATATAAATCGTGATGCCGCTCTCGTGGTAGTTTTGACTAATTTTAGCCATCACATCGAGACTAGGAACGTCGATAATTTCAACACCCAGTTCCGGAATCGCAGGTGTTTTTTGGAAAAAGTCACATAAGACATCGCTAACGTGTGGATCCTGAAACTGGTCGGCGGTGAGGTTTAGGCCAAACCGAGTGTTAACGTCAGTTTGAAGCACTTTGTTGATCAGCGCAACTTGCATCTCAACAGAAATAGCGAACTCTGACGGCAAGACCCAGTGTTCGCGATCTTTATCGTATAGCCGGAGCAATAGTTCATTTCCCCAGAGAATTGGGTCACCGTCAGCCACGGTCATGATTGATTGGGTGAAGAACGTGTGAATATCAGCATCAGTACTTAAATCGTGGTCCGTATGCAATGTGTGACCGTTGACCGTCACGGCATCTCGTCCGCGCTGCTTACTCTGGTAGAGGTTGCTGTCAGCGCGTTTATAAGTATCGTTGATCGACTGATCCGTTGTAACCACCTGAGTGACGCCCATTGAAATCGTGACGGAAATTTGATCATCGCCAGACGTAAAGTAACTTTTCCGCACCGCCTGCCAACAGGCTTCGATAATGGGAAGAACGTCATCAATGGCTTTATCCGGGAAAATAATGTTAAATTCTTCGCCACCGGTTCGATAAATGTGGTTCTGCTCACCATGGGACTCCAGTGTTTGCTTCAAGGTATCGGCAACGCCCACCAAAACGGTGTTGCCTGCAAGGTGGCCGAACGTGTCGTTGACTTGTTTGAAGCGGTCGATATCCAAACTCACCAGCGTTAGTGGTTGATGTGACTGCCGAGCCTCCTGAAAAAGGCCGGTAGTATCACGTTGATAGTGCGAGTA
Organism: Secundilactobacillus muriivasis; assembly: GCF_054785195.1. Classification (NCBI taxonomy): domain Bacteria; kingdom Bacillati; phylum Bacillota; class Bacilli; order Lactobacillales; family Lactobacillaceae; genus Secundilactobacillus; species Secundilactobacillus muriivasis. The sequence goes on from NZ_BAABMI010000044.1 coordinate 3,983, forward strand.
GGTTTTGGCGTTAGTTAAACTATCATAGTCGGCCAATTGTTGAATCTTTTGAGTTTGGATGAGTTCTTGTTGGCGTCGAATCCAGTAGCTGGTAGCTAATGACCCCATCGCCAGAAAAATGGTGATGGCCTGCCCGCGCAATAATGGTGTCATGGGAACGTGGTAGACGTGGTCGGGAATCGTGAGCCAAAATGCCAGGGCAATGGTCAGCCAAGTTGCCATGGCGGGAAGCCAGTGGTAGCGGATCTCATCAGTGTAATGACCGATCAGGAGCATCATAAGCAACAAAACGCCGTTACCGGCAATTGATGGTGCTAAAAACCAATTAGTAAGGTGGGTCAATTGCCAAACGCCCAGTAGGATGGCACATCGAAAAAGGTAGGTTACCGTTGTGTTGTTTCGGGCCAATAGTGGAATAACCAGCACAAATAAACTGATGTTAATGAACATGGCGGTATTGCGCCCGCTAATTAAGCCGCCGTACTGCATGACGCCACCTACGATAATGGGTAATAATAGCCAGGTGCTACGGCGGCGACGTTTGATGGCTGGCGGCAGATCGTCAGGTTGAAACGCCTGTCGCCAGATGGTATTGAATAGTTCAACAAACCCCGCAATAAAAAAGTTGGCGACGGTTAATTGAACGATCCAAAGGCCAAAGGAAACGGTTGTATCAGACTGCATTGGAGACATCACCTCAATCATTACTTATTCATGCAGTGTAGCATGAATGACACATGGTCGGTAGGTTACTTCGAGGTTGATTTAACCTGACCGAGGCCGAACTTCACGTCCTGCATTTTCAGCTCAGCCAATCGTTGCGTGCCCCAGTCGTACATCGCGTTGACGATGGGCAGTAGCGTTTCGCCCAGCGGTGTTAGGGCGTAGGAAACTTTACGGCGTTGACCGGCCTCTTCGGTTCTGACCACGAGACCATCAGCAACCAGTTCCTTGAGTTTTTCGGCAAGTTCTTTGTGTGAAGCGGCGGGTAATAGCTTTTGAAATTCATTGAAGTAGTAGGCACCTTCCTTACCCATATGGTAAATCATGTTGATCTTCCACTTGCCGCTAAACATGGACAGGGTAAACTCTTTGGGA
>NZ_BAABMI010000045.1:0-1380 GCF_054785195.1 Secundilactobacillus muriivasis
TAAAACTTCGTTACGAACGAGATCGGTCATGGTGAATTTTCCTTTCAAGAAACTAAGATTTGGGGTCGAGCTAAATCGTTTGATTTTCAGAAATTCGTGCTAAAATCAACGCATCGTTAAGGTGATTGATAAGCGTACAAACCCGTGAATTTGGTTAGTTGTGAAATAAATATCAATTGCTTTCCAGCGGTATATGGCGGGCTTTTGGCACGGTTACGAAAAAGTGCGTGATTGAACTTTGAACGATTTAGGACGATAATGAAAGCGTTAACAAAATACTGGAGGTAAAATCTTATGAGCAAAGTATATTTATCAGCTAAGTTACCAGAAGTTGCCACTAAAACCCTGACCGATGCCGGTTTGGATGTCAGCGTTTTCGCTGGTGACGGCTTAATTTCTCATGAAGAATTACTCAAAAACGTCACGGATGCCGACTTTTTAATCACGCCACTATCAACTAAAGTGGATAAGGCCATCATTGATGCTGCACCTAAACTGAAGTTAATTGCGAACTTCGGTGCTGGGTTCAACAACATTGATACCGCCTACGCAAAGGAAAAGGGTATCCCAGTAACCAACACGCCAGCCGTTTCAACAAACGCCGTGGCTGAAGTTACCATTGGTTTAATTTTAGCATTAAGTCACCGAATTGTTGAGGGTGATCAAAAGATGCGTCACGAAGGCTTCCCTGGCTGGGCCCCACTTTACTTCTTGGGCCACGAAATTGCCGGTAAGACTTTAGGGGTTGTCGGTTTAGGGAACATCGGGAGTGACGTTGCGCGCAAGGCCAATGCTTTGGGCATGAACGTTCAATACTACAAGCCAAACCGCCTATCAGATCCTGAAGAGCGTTCAATGAAGGTGAAGTATGTTTCATTGGATGAATTGATCAAGACCAGTGACTACATCAGCATTAACGCCCCACAAACTGCTGACAACCATCACCAATTCGATGCTGACGCCTTTAAGGCCATGAAGTCAACTGCTTCGATCATTAACGTTGGTCGTGGGCCAATCATTGATGAAGCTGCCTTGCTGGATGCTTTGAAGGCTGGCGAAATCGCTGGCGCCGCTTTGGACGTTTACGAAAAGGAACCCGAAGTTGACGATGGCTTCAAGACTTTGAAGAACGTCATCTTAACCCCACACGTTGGGAACGCTACTGTTGAAGCTCGTGATGCTATGGCGAACATCGTTGCTGGCAACGTTGTGTTGGTTAACAAGGGCGAAGCTGCTAAGTTTATCGTTAACAAGTAATGCTTAATCGTACGCAAAAAGAGGTCGAGAAATCGACCTCTTTTTTGTATGTCTTTAGACCCAGTTGAGCACGTGAAACGTGCGAAACAAAAACCCACCTGCTATGCGGGTGGAAAACAAAAT